>JAIOSM010000316.1 GCA_021107575.1 Desulfobacteraceae bacterium
AATAACCCTTTATACCAGTTTATTGAGATTTTTAATGTTATTCGTGAAGATAGTAAAGAAACCCGTTTAAGTGACATAAAACAAAAGAAGAAACTTGAGCAGGCTTTAAAGGAGTCCCTGCACCTTAACCAGTAACTTGAATAACAGAAATATGAAGCAGAAGAGCTGAATGAACAATTGGAGGAGGCAACCATTAAGGCAAATGCCATGGTACTCCAGGCTGAGATGGCAAATATGGCCAAAAGTGAATTTCTGGCAAACATGAGCCACGAAATTCGTACGCCAATGAATGGTGTGATTGGTATGGCAAACCTTTTGCTTGAAACAAGCCTTACAGATGAACAAAAGGAATATCTGCAGACTTTACAGGCAAGTGGAGAGTCCTTATTAGTTCTTATCGATGATATCCTGGATTTTTCAAAGATTGAAGCCGGCAAACTCGAGATCGAAACATTGGATTTTGATTTGGAAAGCATGTTTGATGATTTTGCTTCCATACTTGCTATTCGGGCGCATGATAAAGAATTGGAGTTCGTATGTGCTATAGATCCTGAAGTGCCTCGGTTTTTAAAAAGTGATCCAGGACGGTTAAAACAGATTTTAGTTAATTTAGCAGGAAATGCTATTAAATTTACATCAAAAGGAGAGGTCGCAATACTGGTTTCTTTGGAATCTGAAACTGAGAAAGATGCAATTTTGCGCTTTTCTGTCAAAGATACCGGCATTGGCATTCCAAGGGATAAGCTTGATATACTTTTTTCAAGTTTTACCCAGGTTGATGCTTCGACCACAAGGAAATATGGTGGCACTGGACTTGGACTCGCTATTTCAAAGCAGCTTGTGGGGCTCATGGGTGGTGAAATTGGAGTAAACAGTAAAGAAAACACAGGAGCAGAATTCTGGTTTTCTCTTAGTTTTCCAAAATCAGATTTTAGTCAAACAGGACAAAAACATAAGAATATACCTGCAATTGATATTAGCGGTACAAGAATTTTAATAGTAGATGACAATCAAACCTTTAGAAAAATTCTTATATCCCAGCTTGAATACTGGGGAGTTAAAGTGATAGCTGCCTCAACCGGTCAGGCAGCATTGAAAGAGTTTAGTATGGCTCAGGAAAATTCTATGCCTTTTCAGGCAGCTATTATTGATATACACATGCCTATTATGAATGGTGCAGAATTGTGTGAAAAAATATTATCAGATGAAAAAGTAAAGTATATAAAACTTATAGCCATGACTTCCATAGGAAAGAAAGGCGATGCAAAAAAGATGGAAAATGCTGGTTTTGCAGCGTATCTAACAAAACCGATTCGGAAAAAAGATCTGCTTAACAGTTTAAAAGTTGTGCTTTTTGATGAAGGCGCCTTGCCTGAAAAAAAGAAAATTGTTACTCGTCATTCAATGCGGGATATGGAGAAAAACAGTGTAAAAATCCTTATTGCAGACGATAATAAAACTAACCAGCTGGTTGCTAAAATGATGCTTAAAAAAATGGGGTTTACACCTGATATAGCCGAGAATGGAATAGAAGCGGTTGATGCAGTAACGAATACAAATTATGATTTAATATTTATGGATGTCCAGATGCCGCAGATGGATGGATTTTCAGCAACCCGTCAGATAAGAGAAATGGAAACTAAAAGCCCCGGGGATATAAAAATACCAATCATTGCCATGACTGCAAATGTTATGGGAAAAGATAAGGAAGATTGCCTTAAAGCAGGAATGGATGATTATCTTTCCAAACCCATCACTCCTGACAGCCTCAGAAAAATTTTGAATAGATGGCTTAAAGGAAGTTGATTGTTTCTCTATTTGACATTACAGTATTACTGTAATACTATACGGTATAGTAATTGCACTTAAAGGAGATAAATATGGAAATCGCAATTAATACAAGCAAGCTGACTACTAAAAGTCAGGCTACGATTCCCGGACAAATCAGGAAATTATTAGGGCTGCACCCCGGTGATTCGGTAGCTTTTGAAGTTAATGAAAACAAAAAGGTTATTATTCGTAAAGCAACGCCAATTGATTTTGAATTTGCTAAAGCCCTTGAGGGCACTCTTTCTGAGTGGTCTTCAAAAAATGATGAAGAAGCTTATCATGGCTTATAAAATATTTGATGTCGTTGTAGTCCCTTTCCCTTTTACGGATCAAGACACCGAAAAAAGACGGCCGGCATTAATTTTATCTGATTATGAAAAATTTAATGCTGCAACTCAAAATTGTGTTATGGCAATGATAACAAGCGTGAAAAATCCGGATTGGCCACTTGATGTAAGAATAGGTAGTAGCATAAAAGCCGGGCTGCCTGCACCTTCGAAGGTTCGCATGAAGTTGTTCACCTTGGATAGTCGTCTTGTTGTAAAAAAAATTGGTGGTCTTGCTGCTAAAGACCAAAAAGCCGTAAAAGAAAATCTTAAAAAATTAATGGCACTTGAAACAGAATAAGAATGGATACAGATACTTTTTTAGCACTCTCGAACTAAATTTTCATCAAGCTCAACAACTGCACTTGTTATTAGGGCTTCTGTTATAGCCGTTGCTATTATAAACCAATAAAAAAGCCTGGTGATTAAAAATCACCAGGCTTAATATTATTCAGGCGTATGTATTAGTTTGTCTTTTCTAATTAGTAGATCAACTATTAGAAGTTAATCTGCCATTTAAGACCGTAGTAAAGAAGGCTTTGGTCGTCTGCACCAGCCATGTCTTCCTGAGAATCAATTATACCAACTTCAGGAACAATGAATACTCCAGGAGCAAGAGTTACAGTAGCTTGTACATAGTATGCAAGGTTATCATCTTCTTGCCATCCAACAAAATCAAGTTCTGATTCAGTATAACCAATACCAGCTTCTACAGAAACCATGTCATTAATCTTTGCGCCTACAACAAATAGCAGACCATAAGACTCATTATCTTCAATGTCTATATCACCAGGTATAGTAGGTATAATAGCACCGCCGAAATCATCAAGAGTATTATGCCATAGACCATAAGTACCTACATTCTCTCCATACCATGCATTTGCTTTAATATACATGAAACCAAGGTCAACTCCACCACCAAAAGCTAAAACCCAGGAATCAACATCATAATCATCAACGAGGTTTTCTACTTCATAAGTAGTGTATCCAGCAGCAAAGTCTAAAAAAGCTTTGCCAAGAGATAAATGATAGCTTACTTCAAATCTTGGGAAAGTTGCATCAACATCCTCACCAGTAGGTATTATTACAGGACCGAAAATTCCAGCATTAGGAGTTAATAATGCAATTTTTAATGCTCCGCCCATAAGGCCAACCATTAAACCTTGATTACGACCGGAATAAAGACCACCAACGTTGAGCATGCCAGCGTCACCGCCATAAACCTGGTTTGAGTAGAAGAAATTAAGTGGAGAGTAGAACTGACCAACAGTTAACGTACCCGCACCAAAATTCCATGTACCATAAAGAAGTCTTATGTTAGCACCACCACCGGAAGTACCATACTCAAAACGTCCTGAAAGAGTGTCACTGACTTTTACTTTTGCACCAATTCTGGAGTTACCCTGCATGGCCCAACCAACACCAAAGTCGTCATCGTCGCCACCAGCTGTAAGCACTTGAAGATCATCTACATCAGTCCAAAAAGTAGCAACACGAGCTGAACCATAAAAATTCCACTCAGCTGCTGCTGCTGTCATCGCAAAAGTAGCAACCATTGCAAAGGCAGCAAATAAAACCATTAATTTTTTCATCTTTGTTCTCCTTAAATTCGTTTTTTACCAATCTGTTCGCCTGAACCTATCTCATCAACCCTTTTGCTCCTTTTAAACAAAAGAATTGCTGATTGATACTTTACTTAAATCAAAAACAACATACTTGTCAACACATTTTTATCATTATTTCAGAAATTATATATTATTGCATATCATAGGAAATAATATAACTTCGGTTTGAACCTGTTACAATAGAAGTTTCCTCGCTTTCAACAACAGAAACCAGGAGCTCATCCACGCCGTCATTATCAGTGTCTGCGATTGTAAAATCACTTATCCAGCCTTGTACATTACGGGTTCTGGATATGGGATAAAGTGCAATGCCATTCCATGAATGAATTTCAATATTGCCTTTGACAAACTTTTTATAACGATCAAGGATACTGTTCATCTCAATATTATGAATAACAAAGAGTTCATCCTCGCCATCCTTATCCTTATCATAGAACCTGAGCCTGGGTTGCAGATATACCTTGTTTTCATTAGGGCTTCCCCATTCTGAGTTAGGCAGGACAAAAAAATGTTTGCTGCCTCCTTGTCTTTCTTTTGATTTCCACTCTATATTTCCTGCCTCACTGACTATAGTTAAGAATCCGGATTCATTGAACAGAACATATTCAGGAAGAGCTTTATCTCCAATTGTTCCTTTTGCAAGGGCAAGCAGGGATACATTACAAGGCATTTTTATTTTTTCATCAATAATATATTGATTGTTTTCCCATCGCATCCTATTGATTTTTTTATTAAACGGGGCCAGCTCTTTTTTCTGGGCAAATAAGACTTTGTCATGATTTATTGTTTCAAGGACCCTGTAATAGTAAGGTTCATTTTTTGCAATGATTTTATATCCTTTTGAGCCATCATATTCCACTACAAAGGAATTAATGTTTCTTCGATGAACTGACAGGGCAGTTACAAAAATTTCAGGAAACCCGTTTTTATTTATATCAGCTATATCAAGGGCAATAATTTCCAAGTTTGAGTTGTGCTCGACTTTCCTTTTTTCAGTTAAAAGATTGCCTTTGGGTTGTAAAATCTTAATTTCATTGTCTGTTGCAGTAACAACTTCAATCTGGCCATCATTATCCAGATCTCCCGTTGCAATGCAGGTGAGTATATCAGCAATTCTGAATCGTTTTCTGAATGGTTTTGATTTTTGACCCTTTGCATTTAAAAAGGAGGAGCCATCCTGATAATAAGATCCCTGGCTATCTGTGTCCTGAAAAGCTTTGGGAGATCTGGGTTCATCGGGACGTGCCTGGGCTCTTTTTTTAATACCTCGATTAAATATTTTTTGATTGATATCCTCTGCAAAGGTGTTCACAAGGGGAATAGCATCTCCAAGGGAGTTGCTCTGCTCAAAAAAGGATAGTGTTGGTTTCTTACCTGTAACATCAACCATGGATCCATCAATACTGAAACTGTCACCAAAATGTGTCATGCTGCCAAAAAGAATATAATCCACACCGAGGTTTGACCCTAATATTCTGGCCTTGGAAACATTTAGAGTCCCCTTTGTTGAAGCCTGCTCCTGTGCCGTAATGAATGCAGCATCAACAGTTTCTCTGTCTAAAACAACAACTTTGCCAGGGTTTGTAAGTCTGGAGGCAAGCATGGAAAACAGACCTTTTTGCAAGAATGTAAGGTCATCCTTTGAATTCATTGTAAATGGGAAAACTGCGACTTTTTCGGGCGATGCTCCAAAGCATGGGCTTATAGTTATTGTTGTGATAACCAATAAAATGGCAATAAAACATATAGTCTTAATAATTTTTTTATTTTTTTTCAAAATTTACTCCTTTTTCAATCATTGTCTTTTGACAAGTTATGAAATTTTCATGTAATTCTTCTATCTATTTAAAGATAATATAAAATGTAATGTCAGAACATATAACATCATGAAATATCCTACAAGTCTTTTAAAATTTTTTTTAATTTTTAAATGTGGAAAAGAAATTATTGCATATATTTGATTTATATGCCAAATTTATAATTTGGTAGAAACTAATATGATTGAGCGCTCGTTCATTTATTTGTATTTGGTTTAAGGATTTTAATTAGGAGGTGTCAGAATGACTGACCGCATGACTTCCCAGGCAATGCTTCCCTTTGATCTTTCAAAAGAAGAGAGATCAAAATTTATACTTAATATGTTTAACAGAATTGTTGTTCATTATTCTTTATGGTTTACAGAAGTAAGGCATCAGATGGGTATGGAAAAGGCTCTTGAGGTTTTAGAAATTGCAACTCAACGAGGTCT
>JAIOSM010000380.1 GCA_021107575.1 Desulfobacteraceae bacterium
CTATGATTGCAAGACATGCGGGAGCTAGATTTGTGGTTATTACTGATGTGAACCCATACAGGCTTGAGCTTGCAAAAGTAACAGGAGCAGATCTTGTTGTTGATGTCTCAAAGGACAGTATTAAAGATGCCCAGAAAACGCTTGGCATGAAGGAAGGGTTTGATGTTGCCATGGAAATGTCAGGGAATCCAGCTGCATTGAATTCTATCCTTGATAATACGTGCCATGGGGGCAAAATAGCCCTTCTTGGCATTATGCCGGATAGCACGGCCATTGACTGGAACAAAGTTGTTTTTAATATGTTTACAATAAAAGGTATCTATGGCCGGGAAATGTATGAAACATGGTATAAGATGACCACAATGATACAGTCAGGACTTGATATCACTCCGCTTATTACACATAACTTTCACTATACTGAGTTTGAAAAAGGATTTAAAATTATGCGATCCGGCAATTCAGGCAAAGTTATTCTTGATTGGAATTAAAATTATACAGGAGTTAATAATATGTCATTAAGGAAATTAGATGCCTCTTTGGCACAAGAGCTTAACATGCTTCAAGCTGAAGGCAGAGCAAAAATACCTGAAAGGATCATTGAAGAGTTTTTACCTCCAAAAGGAGAAAAAGGGCCACGGTATAAACTTAAAGGATATGATAAAAAGTTTCTCCGCCTTAATTCAAATTCATATTTATCACTTTCTAACAACCTGGATATGATGAAGGCAGCCGATGAAGCTACAAATAAGTTTGGTGTGGGTCCCGGTGCTGTACGGTTTATTGATGGAACCTTTATTCATCATGCCAATCTTGAAACAAGGATTGCAAAGTTTGTGAATAAACCGGGAGCAAAGATTTTTAACTCGGCATATACAACAAATTTAGGGCTTGCCATTGCCATCAGTAATAAAAAAACATATTGGATTGGAGATCAACTCAATCATAACAGTATAATAAGAGCAATGCGTATAGCCAATATTCCAAGCCCAAATAAAGGCATATTCAAACATAATGATATGGATGATCTTAAAAGGTGCCTTGATGAAGTCTCTCAAGACATGGAAAGGGTGCTTGTTATTTTTGACGGCATTTTCAGTATGCGCGGTGATTGTGCACCAATTGATAAAATTGAAGAAATTGTAAAATCATATGATTCAAAATTTAAAGATGGTGTTGTGACCATAGTTGATGATTCTCACGGGATCGGAGCATATGGAGATACAGGCAGAGGAACAATCGAGCATAGCAATGCATCTCCTGATATTATTGTTGGAACATTTGGAAAAGCATTTGGAGTAAATGGTGGTTTTATCGCATCAAGCGAGGCCTTGATTGAGGCAATTCGGCAAAAAGCAGATACTTATATCTATACAAATCCGTTAAGTGTTGCAGACTGTGCTGCTGCAATAAAAGCAATTGATATTTGTGACAGTAAGCCTGGAATAGAACTTTTAAAAAACCTTAAAGAGAGGACAAGTCAATTTCGGCAGGGACTTGAAGCCCAAGGTAAAGAAACAATAGAAGGACCCCATCCGGTTGTGCCCATGCTTGTCAGGGATACCTCAAAAACACATAAAATTGTAAAGTCATTGTTTGAAAACGGTGTGCTTGTTGTGGGATTGACATTTCCTGTTGTTCCAAAAGGTGATGAAACAATAAGGTTCCAAATTAATGCATCTCATACAAAAAATGATATTGAATATGTTTTAGAGTTACTAAAGGATCTTTAACATCAACATTTAAGGGGAACTTTAACAAGGAATTCTGATCCTTTACCCACATCGCTTGTGAGAATAAGCTCCCCGCCCATATCTTTTAAAAGCACCATTACGCCGGCAAGACCAATACCGTGACTTTCTACAACGTTATTAATTGATGAGCCACAACTGAAGTAAGAATTAAATATTTTCTTGTGATCAGCTTCAGCAATTCCTCTTCCATCGTCCCTGACTATCATAACTAGGTGATTTCCTTTAAGCTCACAAGCAATTTCAAACATTTCTGCCCGGAATTTTAAAGCATTTGTAACAAGGTTTCTTAATATTTGTATTATTTTGTTTTCATCAAGATAAAGTTTTTTGTTCCATAAGTCTTTTTCAATTAAAAGCTTAACGCCGCTCACAGCAACAGCGTGTTGGGTTTCTTTTAATGTACCGCATTTTCTAATTTTTTCAGCAGTTCTTGTAGCAGACAGGTCAAACACTTCGATTAAAACATCAGAGACAATAAAAGAAAGGCAGGTGTTTTTATAAAGCATTATCCCTTCGCTGGATCGGCCAAGTTCCAATACATCATTTACAATTCTTTTTGTGTTGTTTGTGTTTCTCAGTATTCTTTTTAAGACCTTTTGTTGTTTTTCCGTTAATGGTCCATAGGTATCGAGTCTCGTAAGAAGAGATTTTACACCGGCATCTATAACAGAAATTGGAACTTTAAGGTCATGGATTAGAAGCTCTATTTTAATTTCGCTTTTGCCCATACTATTTCTTAGGTTCTCCTTGCCACAACAGTTAAAATCTTGTAGTTTACTTAATATAATAGTAAAGTTAATACTGCTTAGCCAAATTTGACTTAACTATACTTGATTTAACCAAACTTGGCTTAATTAAATTTGATATTATGTTATATGAATATTGCATCGTTTGTAAAGTGCTTTGGAGGTTTTTTTAATGAATGGACATGACTCTTCTGATAATGAGTTAATAAAAAAGATAGATGAGCTTACTGCTGTGATTTGTGAAGCTCCTATTCCAATGTTGGCAATAAATAAAGATCATAAAATTACTCACTTCAATAAGGCATGTGAAGAACTGACAGGGTTTTTAAAAGAAGACATGATTGGTACGGAAGATCAGTGGAAAGCATTCTATAATGAAAAACGCCCCATTCTGGTGGATTTAATTGTTGATAAAGCATCTGATGCTGAAATTATCAAGCATTATGGTTTTAAATATAAGCGTTTAAAGAGAGCAACTGATAGATATTCTGCTGAAGATTTTTTCCCTGATCTCGGGGAGAAAGGGAAATGGCTCGCTTTCACAGTAGCGAACATAAAAGATGAAAACAATGAAATAATCGGCACAGTTGAAACCATTCAGGATATCACCGATGAAAAAAATGCTGAAGAGAAAATGCGTAATTCCAAAAAGCACTACAGGATGCTTGTGGAATTTGTCCCATATCCAATTATAGTCTATGATAATGAAGGGCTTGCTTCATATCTTAACCCGGCATTTACTCAAACCTTTGGCTGGACATTGGAAGAGCTGGAAGGCAAAATAATACCTTTTGTTCCGGAAGAATTAGATAAAGAGACTAAAGATGCACTAAGAAAATTTTTCAAGGAGCGATCCTTAACCAGGTACGAAACACAGAGATATACAAAAGATGGTGCTCTTCTTGATGTTACTATGTGGGCAACTTCCTTTTCGCGGCAGGGGCAAGCGTCTAATGAAAATTTTGTTATTTTAAGGGATATCACAGAAGAAAAAAGAATTGCTGCTTATAATAAAACCATAATGAGAATCAGTACTGCTCTGCCGGAATACCCCGAACTTGAAGAACTGATGAATTACCTGACAAAAGAGATTAAAACTATTCTCAATACGGAAGGTGCAATAGTACTCCTGTATGATGAATTGGAAAATGAAGTTTTTTTTCTTGGGGCTGCATATGATGATTCAGATACTGAAAAAAGAGCAAAAAAAGTAAGATTTCCCCTTAATGAGGTTCTGGCGGGAGAAGTTATTAAATCCGGTAAACCTGTAATAGAAAATGACCCTTTAGAATGTGCTAAATATCCTGAAAGAGATAGAAAACTTGGGTACAAAACAAAAAATCTAATGGTAGTTCCCATAAAAAGTGATGAGAGAATAATCGGGACATTGGTCGCACTGAACAAAAAGCAAGGTCTCTTTGAAGATATTGATATTGAACTTTTAGAGATAATTGCCGGTACGGTTGCCATTTCTATCGAAAATGCAAGGTTTTCGGAAGAAGTAAAAAAAGCATATAAAGAAGTTGCTATTATGAATCATGCAAAAGGTAAGGCAATAAATCACCTTTCCCATGAATTAAAGACACCGGTCGCAATCCTGACAGGATCTGTAAGTGCGCTTAAGAAGAAATTATCAGATTTGGAAGATAAGAAATGGGTAACCACAATAGCAAGAATAGAACGAAACCTTAACAGAATAGTTGAGATTCAGACTGAAACCGCAGACATCATGGAAAATAAAGCATATTCTTCCCATCGATTGTTATTAAAAATGCTTCATTCATGCAAAGATGAGCTTGTAACTCTTATAGATCAAAATATAGATCAGGGAATGTCATCTGACAATGTTATAGGGACTGTCACGCAAATGATTGATGAACAATTTGGTCTGAGTGAGACTAATAGTAAAAATATTGACCTTGATTCTTTTCTCCCGATTTTTCATGATACGCTTAAAGAGAAATATTCTTCCAGAGATGTCGATGTCTCTCTTAATATTCATGAGCAAATCTCCCCAATTAGTATCCCCCAAGATATCCTTTCCAAAATACTTGAAGGACTTATTAAAAATGGTATTGAGAATACTCCGGACGGAGGGAGTATAATAGTAAGCCTGGAAGATGAAGATAACGGTGTCTTATTAAAAGTACACGATTTTGGAGTAGGTATAAAAGAAGACGACAGACAGAATATTTTTGGTGGATTTTTTACAACCCAGGAGACAATGCATTATTCTACAAAAAATCCCTATGAATTTAATGCAGGTGGGAAAGGTGCAGACCTTTTACGAATGAAAATTTTTTCAGAGCGCTATGGTTTCAGCCTTTCTTTAGAGTCTAAGCGCTGTAAATTTCTTGTTGAAAATTTAGATTCCACATGTCCCGGTAATATTAAAAAATGTATTTTTTGCAAATCAAAAGAAGAATGTGAACAAGCCGGGTACACTGTATTTTCTTTATTATTTTCTCCCATATAAAAAAAAAGCGAGCGCTCGCTTTTTTTAAAAAAAAGCTTGACTCTACAAAAATATTTAAATACTATCGTTTTACATGAACACTCTTCAAAGTTTAAATATTTTTGATATTTATGAAAAGAATGCAGAGAGCCAGGGACTTCTTCCTGCAATTAATTTTAATACAATTGATTCTACATATGCAGATCTTTTTGAGAAGACAGCAAAACTTGCAAAAGGGTTACAAGATTTAAATCTTGCACCTGGCAGCAGAGTTGCTCTTTTATGCAAGAATCACCCTGCATTTTTTCATATCTTTGGCGCATGCGCTGCTTTAAATCTTGTTATAGTCCTTATTAACAGGCGGTTAAGCCCTGAAGAAATCAAATATATTATTGAAGATACAACTCCCTGTTTGATTATTGCAGATTCAGAACTGAGAGATCTTGCAAAGGAGTTGACTAATGAATTTTCCTGCCTTGACAATTATTTTATTGTTGAATCTAATGATGATGCCAGTGATGAGGACAGTCACAGCATCTCAAATCTCTACTCCTCAGAAAACCTTGAGTCAAGAATAGCCTGTAATATGGATGACCCCTATATTATAATTCATACTGCTGCAGTACAGGGCAAACCCCGGGGAGCTATTTTGTCCCATGGGAATGTCATCTTTTCAAATCAACAGGTTATTTCTGAGTTTAAACTAGATAAATCTCAAACTTATTTAAATATTTTGCCACTTTTTCATATTATGGGAGTTAATTTAGGTCTTGCTACACTTCAGGCTGGTGGTAAAAACGTTATACTTGAAAAATTTGACTCCAACAAAACACTTGAACTTATCCAGAATCAAAAAGTTAATCTTATTGGTTCATTCCCCCCCATATTGAACAACCTGATGGAAGCAGCAGATCAAGGCAATTATGATTTGACAAGTCTGAGAATTGCCGCAGGCATTGAATCGCCTGATAATGTAACAAAGTGGGAAAGCCTTACAAGTTCCAAGTTCTGGACAATGTATGGTCAAACCGAGACATCAGGTCTTATCACTTTTTCCGAATATTTTAGTAAACCCGGCTCTGCAGGGAAAGTATCGACCCTTGCAAACATTAAAATTATAGATGATGTAGATAATTTTTTGCCTTACAATCAGATTGGTGAAATTGTTATTAGAGGTCCTCTGGTATTCCAGGGATACTGGCAAGCCGATGACTTAAATAAATATACATTTCGAGACAACTGGCACCATACAGGTGACCTTGGCATGCTTGATTCCGATGGTTTTTTATTTTTTAAAGGGCGTAAAGCCGAAAAAGAACTTATTAAACCAGGTGGAGAAAATGTTTTTCCTGCAGAAGTAGAAAAAGTCATTTTAGAACATTCAGCAATCAAGGAAGTTTGTGTTTTTGGTGTGCCTGATCCAAAGTTTGGGGAAGGTATAAAAGCCGTGTGCTCTTTACATGAAAACCAGGAACTTACCAAACAGGAACTTATTGATTTTACCGGAACAAAAATCGCAGGTTATAAAAAACCGCGATATGTTGAGTTTATTAAAAAATTGCCAAAAACAGAAGATGGATCAATAGATCGTGAAAAGATTAAATTAAACAATTAAATGCTTTAATATAGATTATTTTATTTTTTCTTGACACAGGCAAGCTGATTTACTATGGATGAAGATAAGGGCTGTACAGCTCTGTATTATCTTCTTTAAATTGACAGATTATTTTGGAACCTTTTATGGCACATTTAACAGTTTCAGATGTTACACTTTCTTTTGGCGGACTTAAAGCTCTCTCCCATGTCAATATGGAAATCGAGCCGGGTCTGATAACTTCAATCATCGGTCCCAATGGTGCAGGTAAAACCAGTATGCTGAATTGTGTTTCCGGGTTTTACCATCCAACAAAAGGAGAGATTCTTTACAAGGAGAAAAGCCTAACCCATTCTTCCCCGCATCAGGTATCAAACATGGGAATTGCAAGGGCATTTCAAAATCTTGAACTTTTTTCAGGGCTTTCAGTTCTGGATAATCTTCTTCTGGCACGCCACCAAAATCTTAATTA
>JAIOSM010000397.1 GCA_021107575.1 Desulfobacteraceae bacterium
AATCGGCTGCCCCACATTAAGAACTGCCAGAATTGAAATTAAAAGAGCAAAAGCAATTAAAAAAAGGTTGATCAGAAGAGATGATCTAAAATTTTTAACCATTGAAGGTAAATAAAGCAAGGATATCGGAGCTGAATCATAATGTGCCATCAGGATAAGATATTGTCTCGACTGGTTATCACCTCGGAGAGAGTCCTCTCCAGCGGTATTTTCCATACTCCCGATTATATTTTCTGATAAAACTGACGGTACAAAAAACGACATAGGTGAAGCACGCCAGTCAAAATATAAAAAAGAGAAAATTGTAGCAAATGCTAGAATACCCACAGAAAACCAGGATAAAAACGGTGTGGTAAGTAAACCTGCGGAAATAAGCACTATTAACCATATTACTTCCCATATATATGTCTTTGGAGTTTTGAAAACCTGGCGTTCCACATGGGCACCCACGGAAGCAAGTAAATTTTCAATAATATCCGCAGCCTCTTTCTCCCTATTTGTCCCGGTGCCTCTATGGGGCAAAAATGTCAGATGTCGAACAATTGCCATGGGATCTAAAATTGACATAACTATTCTCCTGTTTTTAAGTAACCAACATAATTCTAAGGTCCATCACATTTGTATTTGTGGGTCCGGTTATTAAAAGATCATTTAAAGAATTAAAAAAATTATATGAATCATTTTTAAGAAGATATTTTGCAGGATCAAGTCCGGCGATTCCAGCGCGGGTTAGAGTATCCGAATCTACAATTGCCCCTGCTGCATCTGTTGGCCCATCTGTTCCGTCTGTACCCCCGCTTAGAATTGTAATATTTTTATATTCTGAAATTTTAAGGACTGCCTCAAGGGCAAATTCCATATTACGTCCCCCAAGTCCCTTCCCTGATACTTTAATAGTCGTCTCTCCACCGGAGAGAATACAAGCAGGCTTTGGCAAAGGATTTCCTGATTTAACAACTTCCCGGGCAATGGAACAGTGAAGATATGCTGCGTGTTTTGTCTCTCCTTCAATAAATGATGAAAGGATAAGAGCATTATAGCCAAGTTCCTCAGCTTTCTTTTTTGCAGCAATAAGTGCATCTCTATTGCTTCCAACAATAAAATTAAATACATTTTTAAATTTTTCTTGACTGGAAGAAAGGTTTTTGGTTTCCTGTTTCTCTGAATTTAACCTAAGATATTTTAAAATAGATACAGGAACTTTATCTATAATATTATATTTATCAATTATTTCAAGACAATCATCAGGTACATAAGAGTTTGGAACTGTAGGACCTGATGCAATAACACCTGAGTCATCCCCCACAACGTCTGAAATCATCAGCGTTATAATTGTGGCAGGATACCCTGCATGTGCCAATCTGCCACCCTTTATTCTGGAAAGATGTTTTCTGAATGTATTGATTTCATAAATATCAGCGCCACATAATAAGAGGATCTTTGTTAAGGCCTGTTTCTCCTCAAAGGAAATCTCTGGAACTGGAAGCGGCATAAGAGCAGAACCACCACCTGAAATCAGGCAGATTACAAGATCATTTTCTCCTGCGTTCTCAACTATTTGAAAAATTTCTTCTGCAGCTAAGTTTCCATTCTTGTCAGGGACAGGATGACCTGCCTCAATTATTTTAATATATTTTAATTGTGCAGTATGCTGATATTTGACACTTATAACTCCGGATGTAATCATGGTACCAAGAATTTTTTCAAGCTCAAATGCCATTGCAGCGGTCGCTTTTCCAGCACCAACAACATAAATATTTTTATATTTTTCAAGGTCAAATTCCAAGGCATTTACAATAAATGTGTTCCTATCAAGGCTGCAAGATCGCATGATACAAGCGCCTGCATGGACATTCTTTACTCCGGCAAGATAAATTTCGTTAATCTCTTTTCTTACCTCTTCCTTATCTTTTAACTTTCTCCGGCAGTATAAACTCATATCGTTTCCCAAGCATTTTGGCTGTTACAAACCTGCCCATCTTACGTAAACCTAAAAATATCTTCCAGATCATTCTATCTTTTTTATAATATGACTCCACATCTTTTTTAGAAACCGGTTTTACTCCAAAATCATCTTCTATGTTTTTATTTACAATATCAATGAATTAAGGGATCAGCTCAGGTGCCTGTTCTTTAATGAGATTACCGATAATATCAAGAAATAGAATACGAAGATCGTAATATCGGGCCACAACATCCTCAAGATTAACAAAAATACGGATAATAAAAGGCACGCTTTTTAAAAGCAGTTTAACATCAAGCTGTTCATTGCTGTCTATTCTGTAAAATGGTGTACTTGTATCAATAAGATAAAGCTTTCTTTCTCCGTTCTCAACAGGCCATGTCCAGTTTGAAAGCTGGGCGTCAATAGCTATTTCAAGCCCCGGCATAAATTGTTCATTATACAGCCGCACCTTATTAACAGCTTGAATGATTGTTTCAAGCATTTCAATAATTTGAGCCTGATCAGATGTATGAATCAGCTTATTGCAAAGAGTACCTTTTTTGAAAAGCTGCTGTACAAAATAAAGAACATAAGGGCAGCCCGGGGTATGGGTAATAAGAACATCATCTTCAGGAATATTGATTCCGGCTTTTTTTAAGTGTGAGGTGTACTCAAAATATTGATCCCGGTATGACTCTGCACTTTTTCTATCGGGGAAAACCGGAAGTCGTTTAAATACAATATCACTGTATTTGTCCATTCTAAATATTGAAGAAATTTCTCCATAATCCAGTATCTCAAATAACACTTCAGAGCTACTTGGGTTCACCGGATTCAGGCATTTCTCAAAATAATCAATATACTTTTGATCTACATTCATGTAACACCTGTATTATTATCTTATTAAATCATTGACACTGAATAATCGATTTTTCCATAATCTCAATAATATCGTCAACCAACGGTTTATCAGTATAAATATATGGTTTAAACTGAATAACCGAAAAATCATATCCGGAAACCATCACCCAGATACCATTATCGTATAATGCTTTCAGCATTTCAATACCTGCAATTTCCCCGTCAAATTTCAACCCTGAAATAAAGCCCTTTTGGCGTATTTCAAGAAGATATGGATATTTTTTCTGAAGGTCTTGAAGGCGTTTCAGGAGATATGCTGAAACTATATCAACATTACGGAGTAATTTTGGATCACTCACAATATCAAGAACTTTTCTTCCCACATAACAGCCAATTTCCGACCCCCCGAATGTTGAAATGTGGGCAAACCCGTCTTCATACAACCATGCCCCGGCCTGTTTATTTAATACGGTTGCAGCGATAGGATAGATACCTCCGGACAAACCTTTTGCAGTTACAAGGATATCAGGATTGACGCCGTAATGTTCAATAGCCCAGAGTTTACCTGATCTTCCAAGGCCTGTCTGAATTTCATCAGCAATATAAAGGGCTCCGTATTTTTCGCACAGTAATTTAACATCTGAAAGATAATTTCTCTCAGGCAGAGGAAAACCAAGAGTCGCTGGAATTGTTTCAATAATAACTGCTGCAGTGTCGTTTGCTTTAAGAGCATTTTCCATTTTATTTAAATCATTAAAGGGAACACCTACAGAGACATCCGGAGCGTCGCTCAGAAAAAACTGAGCATTTTTTGTGTCTCCAACACTGCCGGAAAGACCGGTTCGTCCATGAAACCCATGATCAATAGATACAATTTTTCTTCTATTTGTGGCATGCCTTGCAGATTTGATTGCCACATCCACAGACTCACTGCCACCGCTTGCAAACACCACAGATTTCATATCTCCGGGAGTAAGCTCCACTAATTGCTCTGCAAGCAGCCCCCGCTGGGAGCTTGGAAAATGATGGTTTCCAATATCAAGCCCCATCTCTAAAGCTTCATTAAGAGCCTTTATAATTTCAGGTGCACGGTGACCAAGATTATAGGTGCCACCATTAATATGAAGATCAATCAATTTTTTCCCATCAATATCATAGATATAAGGCCCTTCCCGCTTACCTATAACAAGATTAATTCCAATGTCATTGAAAACTCTTATTTTTTCCGGGCAAACAAATTGACGATTCTTTTCTATTATCTCTGACTTTAGTCCATTCATTGTTTGCTCCCTTTTAAAATAAAATAAGCTCTGAAATAATTCTGTTTCTATATCCGGGCATTAGAAAAAAAAGTTTCAACTTCATTCTTATATTCATTCTCAGTTTGTGACAATAGAATTTTTTTAAACAATTTATCATTTTTCTTAAATGCTTTTCGAAAGTATGTCCAAAAACCTTTCATTTTACCTGTCAGCTTTTCATCACGCTTAAGCTCTTTATATGCATTAAAAAGATCGTCAATAAAATTATACAGTTTTTCTAAACTCTCTTTTTCTGATATTTTGCTATGATTTTTTATTATTGAAGGGAGGAAAGGGTTCTCAAGTGCTCCCCGCCCTATCATAAACCTGGTGATTGTTGGAAACTTCTTCTGGACTTTTAAAAAAAATTTTTTATCTATAATATCGCCATTATATACCATTTTGTGGTTTGTCTTTTTTAAAACAGACGCAAAGGCTTCAATATCAGCAGCTCCTTTATAAAATTGTGCTCCTGTTCTTGGATGCAGTATTATTTCTTTAATGGGATAATTATCAAATATTTTTAGCAAAGGATAAATTTCATCAGGAGATTTCTTACCCAGGCGTATTTTTATTGAAAGCTCCATGGATATCTCTTTAAAAACAATATCAAGAAATGCATCAATATCTTCGGCAAAAGGGATTAGGCCTGAGCCTTTTTTGTTCCTTACTATCTTTGTCTGGGGGCATCCAAGATTCCAATTCACTGTAGTATGTCCCATATCAGCAAGATATGATGTGAGAAATACAAAATCATCAGGAGCATTGCTTAAAATTTGAGGCGTTACAGAAAGCTTTTGATTGAGCTCGGGAAGTACCTCTCTTAATTTTGATGAATGTATTCTATGTTGCTCCATAGTTGAAATAAAAGGAGCTATTGCTTCATCAAACCCAAGAAAATATTTTGAATACACATTTCTGAAAATTACATCTGTAAATCCATGTAAAGGAGCAAGTATAAGCTCTGTCATAGCTCAAAAGGCATCTCCACATCAACCTCGCCACTGCCGCCTCTTGAAAATTTTGCATTTGGATATCTTTTTTTAAAAACTTTTATCATCTTATGATTTTCTGCCAAAACAAGTGCTGTAAACCCTTTAAAGCCATTCTTCTTTGCAATATCTTCGAGTATATCAAGAAGACGTGTCCCAATTCCCATACCATGCAGTTCTTCTTTTACAAGAAA
>JAIOSM010000324.1 GCA_021107575.1 Desulfobacteraceae bacterium
ATCGTGAGGTTGATCAAAGAAGATCCAAAGATAAGCAAACAGGAGATTTCTATAAAAGGAGAGTTAACAAAAAAATCAGTGGAATATAATATAACTTTATTAAAAAGGAAAGGTCTGCTCCGGCGCATCGGCGCTGCCAGGGACGGGTACTGGGAAGTGGTGGATAAATGAAGGAGCAAACAAAACATTTTGACAAATCTTATAAAATATTATGGTAAAAAATGAACCCTTTAGATGCCCTGTATTTGAGCGTTAGTGAAATCTGGAGTCGGTGATCTTTGGATCGCGAGTATTAATAGTAGAGGTCGGGTTGGCAAAGTGGGTGATAGGGAGTTCATAGGGTGGGTTGGATTGTAGAGGGTTTTTTGGGGGTTAAAGGACTTAATCCGAGATAAAAAATAAATTGAGCATATGATGCTAAACGCTGTGTGATAGAAGTTATATAACGGAAATGTTATATAACAATAACGTTATATAAGTACACAAGGTGAATATATTATGCTACCAGTAGGCAATCCTGCAATTGGAAATGATTTTATCAACAGGGAAAAAGAGATTTCACTTATTCTCTCTTTTTTAGAAAAAGATAGCGTTCTTCTAATCGCTCCACGTAGATTTGGGAAGACATCAATTATGAGAAAGCTCGAAAAAGAACTATCGGATAGGGGTGAAATATGTGTATTTCTTGAAGTAGAAAACGTAAATTCCCCACACCTCTTTTTATCTGAAATTATAATGGCACTTATTGAAAATGAAAAATTAGAGCAAAAAACCAAATTAATTCCTGCTTTTAAAAAGGGTTTCAATTGGTTCAAAGAGAATATAGAAGAAATTGGAATATCAGTATTTAAAGCTAAATTAAGAGGTAACATTCAAAAGGATTTAGAATCTAACTGGATGGATATATCCAAACAAGTATTTGATATAATTGAAGAAGCTGAATCAAGTATTTACTTCATAATAGATGAATTTCCCATAGCCATTGAAAAAATGAACCAAAAAGATGGGGAAGAATTCCTGCATTGGTTTAGGAAGCTTCGACAAATATCTGTAAACTTAAGATTTATTGTTGGTGGTTCAGTTAGTATAGATCGTGTCGTTAGAGAAGTAGGGGGAATGGCCGTCATCAATGACTTTGCTAGAGTTCGTATAGGTGGTTTTACCAGAAAGATAGCATTAGATCTCATTGAAAAAGTATTCGAAGAGGAAGATTGGGAATATGAAACACCTTTGGGTGATAAAATACTTGAATGTATCGGAGAAAACTATATTCCATATTTTATTGCAATTATGCTCAGTGCAATAAAAGAAGAAAAAATATTAAGGGGTGGAAAAATCAACGCTGAATTAATTGAGAACATTTACAATTTTCGGATTTTAGGTAATGAAGGAAAACACTATTTTGAGCATTACTATCGAAGGTTAAGAATTAATTATGAGAGTTTTGAAGAGAAAGCTGCAAAAGCTATATTGAAAAAGGTCTGCGAAGTTGATTATTATTCTATCGATTTGGCTTATGATATTTATAAACAGCAAACAGCTATTGACAATTACGAGCAATTCAAGGATCTACTTGCTAATCTAAGTAATGATTTTTATATTGAGGACTATCACGAAAATAAACTAAATTTTCACTCAAAAATTCTAAAAGATTGGTGGAGGATATACCATG
Source organism: Desulfobacteraceae bacterium (assembly GCA_021107575.1). Lineage (GTDB taxonomy): Bacteria > Desulfobacterota > Desulfobacteria > Desulfobacterales > Desulfobacteraceae > JAIOSM01. The sequence goes on from JAIOSM010000324.1 coordinate 1,673, forward strand.
GCGGCGTCGAGTGATATTATATTTTATAGATATTCCCCTGAAAATATGTCAGAAGACATATTATGGAAACTATTTGTCGGGAGAAAAAAACTGCTTGAAAGTCTAGTAAAGGAAATTGAAAATGCTTCAAAGAACAGAACACCAAGATTTTATCTTATAATAGGACCCAGAGGAATTGGTAAATCCCACTTTTTAACTCTATTATATTATGAAATTGAAAAAAAATTGACTTCATTATTACCAATCAAACTCGCTGAAGAGGAATATTCTATCTATCGTGCGTCAGATCTTTTCCTTAGAATTTTAGAGGAAAATTTAGAAGATACTTCTGATATTCTATCTCTTGAAAATGAAGATGAGATCCTGCATGCTGCATTAGAAAAATCAAAACAAATTTCCAAACGTGATGATAAGAATTTTATAATTTTTATTGAAAATTTGCATGAATTATTTAAGCAATTAGATAAAGAAGAACTTCATACATTACGATCGATATTCCAAAAATATGATTTTTTTTCAGTTGTAGCTACTGCCCCATTGATTTTTCCCTTTATATCTGATCATGAAGAGCCTTTTTACAATTTTTTCCAGATCCAACACCTTAAAGAGTTTTCAATTCACGAGATCAAAGAGTTGATGCAAAAAATAGCAACAATTGAAAATAATATGGAATTTCTTGAACATTTTGAACAATATGAGGAGAAAATACATGGCATAGTTCACCTTACAGGAGGCAGCCCGAGACTTGCATTCCTCTTTTATGAGATGATAACAGGTGGAGAAATTAAGAATATCGAGAAAGCATTTTTTAAAATAATAGATGAACATACACCATTCTACCAGGAAGTATTTCAGCTTTTAACAGGGCAACAAAGAAGAATATTTGATATTCTTATCTCATTCGGCGAACCAGTCACACCCAAGCAGATCTCAGAAAAAGCAAGAATAAAACTTCCAACTGTAAATACACAACTTCGAAGACTGGAAACTAATGGCTATGTCATTTCACGGCCAATGGGAAGGCATACAAAATATGAAGTTAGAGAAAGGCTTTTTAGGCTTTGGAGAGAGATGAGACAGCCATTCGGGAGAAAAAGAGTCTCAATTCTTTTAGATTTCTTACGACTATGGTACACTCCAGATGAGCGAAAAGACCTTTTTAAAATGACATTTAAGCTTCTGGTGGATGGTGAAAAATCAGTAATTAAAGATCTCTGCTATTATGCTGAAATTCAACCTCATGAAAATCGAGTAGAATCTTTATTTAAACTCATACCTGAGCTTCTGGAACTGGGAGAAAAAGAAGAAGTACTCTTTATAATTAAAAAATTAGAGGAATATAAGGTTGAGGATCAAAATGAAGGACTGGAAAGAAAAATATCATGTATTAAATGGCAACTTCTATTTTCTGAAAATAAATACGAAGAAGCACTTGAATCTATTAAAAAAAAACTTGAAATTGACCCCCATGCTGATTTTGCACTTTCAAATAAAGGCTTGGTGTTAGTATATCTTAGTAAGTATAAAGAAGCACTTAAGACTTTTAATCAAGCTCTTGAAATTAACCCTGTGTATGATTTTAATTTTGTAGGCAAGGGTATTGCATTACGTTATCTTGGAAAATATGAAGAAGCACTTAAGTCTTTCAATCAAGCTCTTGAAATTAACCCAAGAGAAAAAACTGCTCTAATTAATAAGGCATTTTCATTATTGAATTTGGAAAGGTATGAAGAAGCGCTTGAAGTAGCGAATAAAGCAATAGATGTTAGTATTAATTACGATTGTAAAAAAATTGCCTTACTTATTACAATTCAAGCCTACATTGCTCTAAATAGAAAAGCTGAAGCTGCTTTTGAAATAGAAAAAATTGAAAGTAAAATGACAGATCAAGATCTGGATTTGATTAACGATTTTGTGGAAATTTGTTTTAATTTATCTATAGAAGAATTGAAGGATAATAATCATGGAAATGCAGCAAAATTCATAAAAATTGCTTTTAAAAGTAGTTCTAAACTTAAGAATGATGCAGTCAAAAAATTGACTATAACATTCTTAAAATCAGCAGCAGACACTGGTAATTTATCGATTGTGAAAACTGCAACAGAGGAAATTATTGATCAACAAAAAGATGAGCTTATAGAAATCATCAGGCCTATTATAAAGGCAATTGAAATGGTCGAAACAAAAGACCTTAAGAAATATTATGATCTCCAGATTGAAGAAAGGGAAATTGTAGCTGATGTAGTGAAAAGGATAATCAAGTCAGAGGAATTGATTCCAGATGAAATAAAAAAGAAGGGAAAATTATGAAACACGAAGCACCTGAACTCAACAAAGAAGCTTTCTTATGATCTTTTTAATTGGATATCTGAACATCCCCCATCCTGACCAAGTTCACCAGGAGGACCAGGCAGAGAGGCACCATGATCTTAACGGTGGTGATTCTGATGTGTCTGCGAAGGCTGCGGAGCACAGCAAGGAGACGAAGGCGAGATATTATAAGAAAGTGAGTTATAAGGAAGCGTAGGAGTTGTTTGGGAAGTATCATCAGGCTTTTTTTAAGAAGTGGTGATATTTCACA
>JAIOSM010000038.1 GCA_021107575.1 Desulfobacteraceae bacterium
ACGAAATTACTTTATAGGGTGAATTGTCTGATATTTATGGAAAAGTGTCAAGAAAAAATAAAGAGAAAAATATCAGGGGTAAATAAATTTTTGCTTGACACACATGAAATATTTAGTATATCTAAAATTAGATTATAAATACTAAATTAAATCACTGGAAGAATGAAATACAAATTAGGGGCACAGCTCAGAGCCATAAGAAAAAAAAGAAGCCTGACTGGTAAAAAAGTTGCTGAAAAAGCTAAGTTAAGCACAAGTCTGCTTTCACAGATTGAAAATAACAGAATTTCACCATCCCTTGATACACTGCTCAAACTACTTGAGGTGTATGGAATATCACCCAATGAGTTTTTTAAGAATTATGAAACAGATTCCACAGTTGAAATTATTAGAAAAGATGAAAGAGAGATTTTTTATAGAAAAAACAGCAAGTATGAAAAACTCTGTGGAAACAGTCAGGTCAAAGGGAAACATTCTTTTAATGCATTTTTTCTTGAACTTGAACCAGGCTCAACAAGAGGTGATTATAAAAATGGACATATAGGGCGCGAGCTTGGAATAGTAATTTCAGGGGAAGCTAAGTTAATATATGGTGATAATGAATACGAAATTTATAAAGGAGACAGCGTCTCCTTTTTTTCTCAAATCCCCCATGTTTTAAAGAACAGCAGCAAACAAATATTTCAGGCATACTGGATAGTAACACCTGCTGATGGTGAGGACTATTTTGGTGAGAATAAAAAATAAAGCGAATAAAAAATAAAAAAAATATGTAGTAATAATTACGGTAGGAGATTGCCGACATGGAGTAAAATATGGGCAAAACAATAGTAGAAAAAATTTTTGAGTCACATCTGGTTGATAAACCATATAAAGGAATAAACATTTTAAAACTGGACAGGGTCTTTTGCCATGAAATAACCACACCTGTTGCAATATCCGATCTTGTTTCAAAGGGCAAAGACAGGGTTTTTGACCCGGAGAAAATCAAAGCTGTTATTGATCATGTAACACCTGCAAAAGATTCAAAAACTGCTTTGCAGGGGAAAATTATGCGAGTCTGGGCAAAACGGCATCATATTAAAGATTTTTTTGATATAGGGCAAAATGGAGTCTGCCACGCACTTTTCCCTGAAAAAGGTTTTGTAATGCCGGGGCATACTATAATAATGGGAGATTCACATACATGTACCCATGGTGCTTTTGGTGCTTTTGCTGCCGGAGTTGGAACAACTGACCTGGAAGTTGGGATATTAAAAGGTGTATGCGCTTTTAAAGATGCTTTGACAATTAAGATTATATTAAATGGGAAGTTTGTAAAAGGGGTTTTTGCAAAGGATGCAATTCTTCATGTCATAAGAGAACTCAGTGTAAATGGTGCGACAAACAGAGTCATTGAATTTGCAGGCAATGCAATTGATAATATGTCCATGGAAGAACGCATGACAATCTGCAACATGGCTGTGGAAGCAGGGGCAACCAGTGGGATATGTGCTCCTGATATGACAACCATAGATTATTTATGGGAATTTATAAAACATGATTATGAATCAAAGGAAAAAGCGCTTAAGGAGTTTTCAAAGTTTTGCCCGGATAAAGATGCTCAATATGATGATATTTTAGATTTTAATATGAGTGAACTTGAACCACTTGTAACCCAGGGGTATAAGCCTGATAATGTTATTGAAATTTCAAAAATAAAAGAGACAAAAGTTGACCAGGTCTATATTGGGTCATGTACAAATGGACGCATAGAAGATTTAAGAATTGCAGCTAAAATTTTAAAAAATAAGCATATTGCAGATGATATCAGAGCTATTGTTTCCCCTGCCACTCCGAAAATTTTTAACCAGGCTTTAGAGGAAGGTTTGATAAAAATTTTCATGGATTCAGGATTCTGTGTTACAAATCCAACGTGTGGAGCCTGTCTTGGGATGAGCAACGGTGTACTTGCAGAAGGTGAGGTCGCAGCAGCAACAACAAACAGGAATTTTTTCGGCCGCATGGGCAAAGGTGGCATGGTGCATTTAATGAGCCCTGCCTCGGCAGCGGCTACAGCCCTTACCGGTAAAATTACAAATTCAGATCTTTTTGATAATAGAGGAGCATAATAAAAATGAAAGAATTTAAAGGCAAAGTTCTTTTTTTAGATAGATCAGACATAAATACAGATGAAATCATACCTGCAAAGTATCTGACAGAGAATATAAAAGAAGCATTAAAACCCTATCTAATGGAAGATCTAAAACTCGAAGGGTTTGATCCAAGAAATGATATTGATACTAATTCAATTATAATAACCAGAGCTAATTTTGGTTGTGGTTCATCAAGGGAACATGCCCCATGGGCACTGGAAGTAAACGGGTATAATGTTGTGATTGCTCAAAGCTTTGCAAGAATATTTCAACAGAATATGTTTAATTGTGGTATGGCGGCAATTGAGTTACCCCGAAAAACCATTGATCATATTTTTGATAATTATAGTTCAAATGTAACTAATATTGAGATTGATATTAAAAATTGTATCATTTCTATTGAATCTGAAGCAACAAAAGAGCAGATAAAGTTTGAAATATCAGAATTTGATCAGGAACTTATCTTTGCCGGTGGATGGGTTGAATATGCAGATAGTAACTATTAAGAGGGTTTACTAACTTTTGCCTCCGCTCCACATAAGTCGGGCTTTTAGTACATCAAAATAATTCTGATCATTGAGTGATATCATTTTTATGGGATTCTCGCTTTTTTTCAGATAAATCCTATCCATGGAGTCTATTGCGATTCCTTCCTGGCCGTCAAATGTCAGGAGGATATCTGATGGATTACCTTCCAGTCTTATTTCAATTGATGCAGAATCAGGAATAATAATAGGGCGGTTTGTTAAAGTAAAGGGGCAAATCGGTGTGAGAATAATTCCCGGCACATCGGGATGAACGACAGGCCCTCCTGCGGCAAGAGAATATGCAGTGGAACCTGTTGGAGTGCTTACAATCAACCCGTCAGCTCTGTAAGTTGTAATGTATTTTGAATTGATATACACAGCACATGAAGCAAGTCTTGACAGGGCAGACTTATTAATTACTGCATCATTTAACACATCAACAGAAGTCTTGATTTTATCATCTCGTTTTACAATAACTGTCAGGCGCTCTCTTTTTCCAATACTGAATGCTCCATCAAAAAGTGCATCTATAGCATGAAAGAGCTTATCTTCAAGTGTTTCTGCAAGGAAACCAACCTCACCGAATTTAATACCCATTAAAGGGATATCATTATTTCCGATATATCGTGCAACACTTAAAAAAGTCCCGTCTCCGCCAAGCACAATAATAGCAAAAAGATCAGAAGGAAGTTCCGATTTTTTAGAGCCATTAGCATCAATAACAACACATTGTTTGCCAAGCCGTGTTTTTATCTCTTCAGCTTTTTTTTGAGCCTCAGAATCATTCTTAATAACCAGTCCGACTTTTTTCATATATTTCTCTCTAATTAACAAATTTAAAAACAATATATTATCTGCATTTTTTGAAGAAAAATCAATCCCATACATCAAATTTGAATAATTCGTTGATCAATCCTTATGATAGTCCAGAAATACCCAACAATTAATTGCTTTGATGATAAATATACTGTATGAGAAATAAATGGAAAAATTAGAAGAATTAATAAAGGTTATAAAGAGAGAAAAATCATTGGCTATTGCATTTTCCGGGGGAATTGACAGCTCTCTGGTTGCAAAAGTTGCATATAATGAGCTTAAAGAGAGAGCTATTGCTATAACTTTGGATTCAGATGTTTTCCCTCAAACCGATCTGGTTTTTTCAAGAAAGATTGCAAAAGAGATTGGTATTAAACATATAATTATTAAACATTCAAAACTTGGTAATTTAAGTTTTGCTAAAAATTCTAAAAAAAGATGCTATCACTGTAAAAAAGGAGAAATAAACCTGATTGAGAAAGTTGCCGCAGAATATGGTATCAAAACTATTGCCTATGGTGTGAATGCATCAGATCAAAATGAACACAGACCGGGCATAACTGCTTTAAAGGAAAAGGGTATTTTTTTTCCGTTGGAAAGAGCAGGAATTGGCAAGCCGATAATCCCTGACATTGCTCATTCTTTAGGGCTGTCAAATTATGATATGCCCTCAACCACCTGCCTTGCTTCAAGGATACCCTATGGTAATGAGATCAATAAAAAGAAATTAATCCAGATTGAAGAGGCTGAGAAGTTTTTAAATAATTTTGGTATTAGTGACTCTAGAGCCAGACACCATGGAAATATTGTCAGAATAGAAGTGTCGGAAAATGACATTGCTAAAATTTTATCCAAGAAAGCTGCGATAATTAAAAAGTTTAAAGAGTTGGAGTTTAAATATATTACCTTGGATTTACAAGGATATCGTTCTGGTAGTATGGATGAGGTGTTATAAGGGATGTCCTGAAAAGGTTAATCTAGTTCGCTATAGAGAACACACTCCGATTCGATCATGATAATATGTTATATTTTTGAAATCATTGTTAAATATAACGCACATCATTTCTTAAAATATTAAAAAAAAACATTGACCCCATGATATTCATGCTATATTATAATATATATATAATTTGTGTTCAGTATGGTGAACGCAAATCAAGATTAATTATTTGAAGATAATGGAGATCTCTACAATGGAGTCCAAAACCTTAATAATTCACCCTGAAAAATGTAATAATTGCAAAGATTGTGAGACTGCTTGTATTGAGTCTCATACAAGTTTGACAAGCCCTGGGTTGTCATGCATTCGTATTATGAGCGAGAATATTGATCCGGTTGATGATTTTTTCTTCCCTGTTGCCTGCAAGCAATGTGAAAACCCGCCATGTCTGGCTGTGTGCCCCCAAAATGCTATTTATAAAGAGACAGATAGTGTATTAATAGATCGTCTGAAATGCGTCGGCTGTGGAATGTGTGTTTCCGCATGTCCTTTTGGAACTATGAAACTGGATCAAAAAAGTGGTAAATCGTATAAATGCGACCTCTGTGGAGGAGAGCCTCAATGTGTAAAAGTCTGTGAAACCAACGCCCTTGAATATTTAGATTTTGAAATGCTTAAATATCCCAACATGTATGATTCTGCCAGTAAAATGCTATGCCTTGGCAGAGCACAGAATAATTGTTTTTAAGGAGAAATATTTAAAATGTCATATTTTAAGGTGAATGAAAAATGTAATGGCTGCCTTGCATGTGTACAAAATTGCCCGGCAAGTGCATTAAAATATATAGATAAAGGAGAGACTCGTGAAATTTTGCATAATATGTCTCTTTGTGCAAGATGCGGTCATTGTTGGAGGATTTGCCCCCAGGATGCCATTGAGTTTAAGTATTTGCTGACCGGAGAGTTTGATACTGTAACATCTCTTGACCTTGTCCATTGTAAGGTATGTGGTGAGCCTATATTTACTGCAAACCTTGGAGAGACTGTATCAAAGAACCTTGAGAGCACAGTTGAAGCGTTATGTCCTGAACATAAAGGTTCAGAAGCAGTAAAGGTATGGAAACAGTTTGCGTTCAAAAAGGTTTCATAACAGGAGATAAGAGATGATAGTAGGTGAATCTAAACCAATTGAAGAAATTATAGAATCTGTAAAAGAATACAATAATGTTATGGTTGTCGGCTGTCAGACTTGCGTTGCAGTGAGCCTCACGGGTGGTGACAAAGCAGCAGGCGAGCTTGCTGAGTCCCTGACCCATGTTTTTAAAGATAGCAAAACCCCACATTTGTTTAAGAGTACTTCCATAGAAAGGCAGTGTGAAAAAGACTGGATTATACCCTTTTTTGATAGTGTTGAGGATGTTGATGCTATTTTGTCCCTTGGCTGTGGAGCAGGCGTACAGACCATGGCAGATGTGTTTAGAAAAACACCAGTAATCCCGGGGCTTAATACGACTTTTCTCGGTGCTTTGGATCAACAAGGCGTGTTAAATGAAAAATGTGTTGGGTGTGGTGATTGTATCCTTGGGCTAACAGGTGGCATCTGCCCTGTCGCAAGATGTGCAAAGAGTCTTTTAAATGGACCATGTGGTGGTTCCAGTAATGGATTGTGTGAAATCAGTATTGCTCTGGACAGAGATGTAGAGTGCGCATGGCATCTTATAATTGAACGTCTTTCAGAACTTGGGCAATTAGAAAATTATTCAAAAATTGGCCGGCTCAAGAACTGGGCAGCAAGCCATGCAGGCGGGCCAAGACAGCTGGTGAATTTTTTGGAGCCCCAGGCCTGATTTTTCTGAATTGAGCAGCCATCCATCTATTGTCCTTCCACGTTGAATAATATATAAACAGATTATGGAACTTATTGCAAAAATTGAAAAATTAGGCAAATGGGTTGCTGAATCACAAAATCTTGTGGTCTTTACCGGTGCAGGCGTGTCTGCTGAAAGTGGCATTCCGACTTACAGAGGGAAGGATGGTTACTGGGAAAAGTATGACCCTGAAAAATATGCCAATATTAACTATTTTAACCAGGACCCATCATATTATTGGAATTTTTTTAAAGAAGTAAGATACCCTGTCTTAAAAACTGCTAAGCCAAACCTTGCCCACAAAAGTATTGCAGAGTTAGAAACCCTAGGTAAAATTAAATCTGTAATTACTCAGAATATTGATGGATTGCATAAGGAAGCCGGATCAAAAAAGGTTTTAGAACTCCATGGAAACACAAGAACATTCTCATGTCTTGAGTGCAAAGCAGAGTTTAACATGGATCAGGTCAATGAGTTTTTAAAAAAGGATTTACCTCCAAAATGCAATAAATGCAGTGGGTTGATCAGACCTCAGGTGGTTTTTTTTGGTGAGTCTCTGGATCCAATTATTTTATTCAGAGCTGAAAAAGACTCTGCGAAAGCTGATCTTTTTATTGCTGCGGGCAGCTCTCTTGTTGTGCAGCCGGCAGCCTCTCTTCCCTTAATTGCAAAGAATCATGGTGCAAAGCTTGTTATTGTTAATATTGATCCAACCCCTCTTGATTTATATGCTGATCTTGTGATAAATATTAGCGCTTCTGAAGTTTTTTCTAAAATCGTTTAAGGCAATTTAGAAATGAAAAACAAAGAGTTCCACACTTTTAATATAGCAATACTGTCCTTTTCTCATTTTATACATGATATCTATACTTCTATTTTTCCTCCTCTGCTTCCTCTTATTATTGAAAAACTTTCTTTATCTTTAAGCCAGGCAGGCATGCTTTCAACTGTGCTCCAACTTCCTTCTGTATTAAATCCATTTATGGGAGTGTTTGTGGATAGAAAGCGGCTTGAGAGATGGCTTATTATCCTTGCTCCCACAATGACAGCCGTGCCCATGAGTCTTATTGGTGTTGCAAATTCTTTTTCCATGCTCCTTTTTTTATTGTTTATTGCAGGAACCAGTGTTGCGCTTTATCATGTTCCGGCTCCGGTCTTAGTTGCCCAGGAAGCGGGTGATAAAAAAGGGCGTGGCATGAGTTTTTACATGACAGGAGGAGAGTCAGCAAGAGCTTTAGGACCGATAATAGCAATTGGCCTGATTTCTGTTTTAAGCCTTGAAACTTTTTATCCCATAGCGTTGCTTGCAATTGTTACTTCTCTGATTTTATATTGCACTCTTCCTCCTCTTGAAAAACGAGAGAATTCTACCAAGAGAATAACTATTATGTCTGTTGTTAAAGAGACAAAGCACGTACTCTATCCAGTCTCAGGCATTCTCATCTCAAGGTCGTTTATGCATTCTGCCATGGGTATATTTTTACCGGTTTTTATTGAAAGGCAGACAGGGAATATTTATCTTGCAGGAGCCGGGCTTGCTCTTTATGAAGCTTTTGGGATTGCAGGTGTATTGTGTGCAGGCACTTTAAGTGATTTAATGGGCAGGAAAAAAGTTTTGTTCTGGGCTATTTTTATTGCTCCCTTTGCTCTTGTTTTGTTTATATTTACGTCAGGGTTGATTCAGGTTATTATGCTGGCTGTATCAGGATTTACAATTATTGCCGTAACACCTGTTATGCTCGCAATTATTCAGGAAAATGCAAACGGCAACCCCTCTTCAGCAAACGGGCTCTTTATGATGGTGGCATTTTTTTCAAGAGCTGTAGCTATAATGATTGTAGGCTTTTTGGGTGACCTGATAGGGCTCGAATATATGTATGTTGCATGTGGAGTAATAGGATTTGCAGGGCTACCTTTTCTTATGAAACTAAAGGAATAATATTGAATATTCCTGGAGGTTATTATGCTTAAAACAAATGAAAATTCAGTTATAGAATTTTTTCTTGAATGCAATCCGGGGCAACCCAGGATGAGGCGTGGCTGGAAAGTTGATCATAAAGGAGAACCTTTTTCGCTTCCATCGATTGGAGGGATAACTTTGAATGTTAAAGTTGGGGATTCTGTATTCGGGCTTGCAGGCGATCATATAGAACCAGGCGTAAGTTGCAGTGCCAATGCTAAAAAGCCAATGGATTTTCCCAATGATTCTCTCCAGCTGTATTCTTGTGTGGGCAATGAAGCCAGAGTGATTTCAGGTGAGGCAAAAGGGGCAACAGGTGTGGTAATAGGGCATCATGGCGGCTCTGAACATATAATTGTTGATTTTGATCAATCAACACTTGAAAACTTAAGTTACGAAGATAAAATCAGGATAAGAGCAAAAGGACAAGGGCTTGAACTTCTTGATTATCCGGGAATAAAACTTTTTAATCTTGATCCTGAATTATTGAAAAAATTGAATATCAAAGAGCTGGGAAATGGAAAAATAGAAATACCGGTAACAACAATGGTGCCAGCTGTTTGTATGGGTTCGGGTGTTGGGGCAGTACACGTTGGAGCCGGAGATTATGATGTAATGACAAGTGATTCTGAAACTGTAAAAAAATATGATCTTGATTCAATGAGGTTTGGTGATTTTGTAGCGCTTATGGATCATGATAATTCTTATGGCAGAGCATATGTAAAAGGAGCAGTCAGCATAGGAATAGTAGTTCATAGTGATTGCAAGCTTGCAGGGCATGGCCCCGGGATTTCAACAATTATGACTTGTCCAATTTCTTTGATTAAACCTGCAAAAAATAAAAAGGCAAACATTGCTGATATTTTGAAGATAGGATCATATGGCAAGTAAGATGACAAATAAGGAGCTGAATAAGCCAAAAGCTATCCTTCAGAAAGGCAAGGGCAAAGAGAGAAGAGAAAAAGCTCTTGTATATGATTACGAAAAGGATTTGACTTATTTTGCCCAGGTCTCTGAAAGTGTGAAAGAATTAGCCGTAGAAGAGCTCAAAGAGCTTGGGGCTGTTAATGTCGACCCAAAATATATGGGGATAAAATTTAAAGCTGATCAGGAAAGTTTTTATAAAATTATTTATTTGTCAAGGATGATTTCAAGGGTTCTTGCCCCACTTAAGACATTCGCATGCCCGGATCCTTCAGCTATTTATAAAAATAGTAAAAGTATTAAATGGATGGATTTTATTTCCAGAAGAAAGACTTTTGCTGTTGTAAGCAATGTCTCAGACAGTGCTGTTTCCCACTCACAATATGCAGCCTTGAGAGTAAAAGACGCTATTGCTGATTATTTCAGGGATATGACAGGCAGACGTCCCAATGTTGATAAGAATAACCCTGACTTTCTGATAAACCTTCACATAAGAAAAGATGTGGCAACCCTTAGTGTTGATGCATCAGGAGGTGCTCTTCATAAAAGGGGATATAGAGAAAAGAGTATTTTGGCACCCATGCAGGAAATCATTGCAGCCGCTATTATAAAGATGTCAGGCTTTGATGGAACATCTCCTTTGTATGATCCAATGTGCGGTTCAGGCACGCTTTTATGCGAGGCTCTTATGCTGGCCAATAATATTCCCTGTGGAATATTTCGGCAAAAGTTCGGGTTTACAACTTTGCCGGATTTTAACAAGCCTTTATGGGAGAAGGTAAAAAAAGAGGCTGATTCAAAGATAAGGGAAACAGGAAAAGGGATAATTGCCGGAAGCGATATTTCATTAGATGCTGTTAATGCTACAAAAACAAACCTTATGGGGATACATTATGGGAATGACGTTGAGGTCCTGGAGAAAAGATTTGAGGATATCGAATCATTAACTGATACGACAATAGTGATAAATCCTCCCTATGGTATCAGGCTCTCAAAGGGAGAGAACCTTGAGAATTTTTATAAGATTCTCGGTGATTTTTTAAAACAGAAATGTACAGGCTCAAGCGCATATGTCTATTTCGGTGAGACGCAATATATAAAGAATATGGGCTTAAAACCAGCATGGAAAAAGTTTTTAAAGCTTGGACAACTTGATGGCAGACTTGTAAAATATGAACTTTTTTAATAATAAATACACATGTAACGAATATCGTGAAGAAATGATTCTTTTAGGCCTTAAAAAGAAGCTTGCATCTACTATGCTGACTGAAGAAGAAAAAAAAGAACTTAACATAAAGATAAAAGAAATCGAAAAATCCATGGATATGGAGTGACTTTCAGAAAACTATCCGGAAAATAATCACAGGAAATCAGTATAGGAAATCAGTATGGGAAATTTGGAATGAAAAATAAGCTACTTTATATTGTCACTGTCCTAATCTGGGGGTCAACCTGGATTGCAATTAAATATCAACTGGGATCAGTAGATCCTCTGATTTCTACTTTTTACAGGTTCGCCCTTGCAGCATTGATTTTGATACTGTTTTGTTATGTAAGAGGCCTTAATATGAGATTTTCTTTAAAAGATCATATGTTTTTAGTCCTTTTTGGCTTTCTTTTATTCTCAGTAAGCTACTGGATGGTTTATCTGGCAGAAGTCTATATTACAAGCGGGGTTGTGGCTGTAACTTTTTCGGCAATAGTTTTTATGAATATTATCAATGGACATATATTTTTACAAAAGCCGATAAAAGGTCAAATGGTAGCAGGAGCGTTGATTGGAATTATTGGAATTGGTTTTATATTTTTTCCTGAAATCAAATCATTTGATTTTTCTGATAAAAGCGTACAAGGTTTAGGTATGTGCTTCTTAAGTGTCGTGATGGCATCTCTTGGTAATATAGTATCTGCACGGAATTCAGAAAAAGGTCTGCCTGTTGTTCAGGCAAATGCCCTTGGAATGGCTTATGGTGCACTTATTATGTTGTTAATTGCAATTTTTATAGGCAAAGAGTTCACTCTGTCTTTTTCAACTTCATATTTGGTTTCTCTTTTTTATCTTGCAATTTTTGGTTCTATTATTGCCTTTGGAAGCTACTTGACACTAATTGGTGAGATAGGTGCAGACAAAGCTTCCTATGCAATTATGCTAGTTCCTGTCGTAGCTTTGATAATTTCCTCTTTTTGTGAAGGCTATGTATGGAACCTGCAATCAGTTTTTGGGCTTGTCCTTGTCTTAGCAGGGAATTTCATGGCTCTATATAAAAAAGTATCTGCCTGAATTTACTATTGCAAAAGATCAGGGATTAATATATTTTTTAAGAATAGTAGTTCTTGCAATAAATCTAAACTTCAGGTGATCTATGTATTATACTTATATTCTAAGAAGTCAAAAAGACAAAAAACAATTTGTTGGTCTGACAAAAGATATAGATACCAGATTTGAGCAACACAATAATGGAGAAGTCAAGTCAACAAAAGAGTTTAGTCCGTTTTCGCTATTATATTATGAAGCATGCATTCATAAGGACGATGCCAAAATTCGGGAAAAGTTTTTCAAAACACAAAAGGGACGGCTTTTTTTAAAAAAACGCCTTAAATCTTATTTTGAACAAGGTTAAATTTTAAACTGCCCACCATTCCATTGAGTATTTCTGAAAATCATGTTGACATCCAGGTTAAGATTTTTTAAAATATAGTTCGTATGCAAAGGAGTTTGAAATGAGTAAATTACCTGATGATGTACCGGATTGTATGGTGTTTTTGCTTGGAAAGGCATATCAGAAAGCCCATGCTGATTTTAAAAAGAGATTAGCTCCTTATGAGTTAACCAATATTCAGCATCTTGTTCTGGAAGGGCTCTGGTATAGACCAGGTGTTACGGCTGCAGCACTTGGGAAAATGTTGATACTTGATAAGGCAACTTTATCAGGGGTGCTTGAGAGAATGGTGCAGGCAGACTGGATAACCAAAAGGCCAGACCCTGATGACGCAAGGATTCAGCTCCTTGATACAACAAAAAAAGCAATGGGCTTAAAAGAGCTGCTGATTGAGGAAAGGCAAAAGACCAACCATGAAATTTTAAAAGGTTTTTCCATGGAAGAAAAGCTTTTATTTAAACAAATGATTAGAGATTTAATTGAAACAGAATAGATATGAAAGTTCGTATACCAAAATTTAATATATAAAGGGCATATCCAATGATTTTACTTAATCCAAAACAGGAAGCATTTAATCATCTTGATGAAAAATCAAGAGAAATTATGAAAAAGACCATTAACCACTTTGAATCGCGGGGTAAGAAAAAATTAAAAGAGGATTACAATGAACGAGTCTGGTATGAAGATTTGCTGGAATTTTTAAAGGAGAAAAAAATTTTTTCTACTCTTCTAACTCCCTCAAAGTATTCTATAGATAACCCTGATGCAAGATGGGATACTTTTCGTAATTGTGATTTTAACGAAATACTTGGATTTTATAATCTTTCATACTGGTATACGTGGCAAGTTAGCATACTTGGACTTGGCCCTATATGGATGAGTAAAAATGAAGAAATCAAAAATAAAACTGCCGAGTTTCTGGACAATGGCGATATTTTTGCTTTTGGCCTTTCAGAAAAAACTCATGGTGCAGACCTTTATTCTTCTGATATGTCTATAACACCATTAGGGGATGGGAAATATGTTGCAGATGGAGGCAAGTATTATATTGGCAATGCAAATCAAGCCGCTTTTGTTTCCACCTTTGCAAAAAATTCAGAAACTGATGAATATGTATTTTTTGTAGCTGAACCCGGACATGAAAATTATGACCTGGTTCAAAACGTTGTTAACTGGGAGAGCTATGTTGCAGAATATGCGTTAAATGGTTACCCTGTCACAGACAGAGAAATTCTTTCCTCTGGTGAAGAAGCCTGGGACTCTGCATTAAATACTATTAATGTCGGGAAATTTAATATTGGCTGGGCTTCCATTGGTATCTGTACCCATGCATTGTACGAAGGTTTCAACCATGCGGCTAATCGTAATTTGTATGGTAAATATGTTACTGATTTCCCTCACATAAAGCAGATGTTTGTTGATGCCTATGCACGGCTTGTAGCAATGAAGCTTTTTTCCCAAAGAGCTTCTGATTATTTCAGGAGTGCATCTCAAGACGACAGGCGATATCTATTATACAACCCAATGGTGAAAATGAAAGTGCCAACACAGGGCGAAGTAGTTATTGATTTGATCTGGAATGTTATTGCTGCAAAAGGATTTGAAAAAGACACCTATTTTCATATGGCTGCCATTGATATACGCGCTCTTCCAAAGCTTGAAGGAACAGTGCATGTTAACATGGCATTAATTATAAAATTCATGAGCAATTATTTTTTTAATCCCGGCGAATTTGAGTCTGTTTCTAAACAGGACAGTTCTAATTGTGATGAATTCCTTTTCAACCAGGGACCAACAAAAGGGCTCGGAAAAATTCAGTTCCATGACTATAATATTGCCTATAACAGTATTGATACACCCAATGTAAATATTTTCAAGGAACAGATAGGGGCTTTAAAAGAATTGTTAATTCATGCAACACCTGATAAGGATCAGGCAAAAAATATGGATTTCCTTCTCTTCCTTGGTGAAATGTTCACTCTTGTCGCCTATGGTCAACTTATAATTGAAAAGCAGAATATGGAAGATTTTGGAACAGACCTTTTAGAACAAATTTTTGATTTTATGATCAGAGATTTTTCTAAATATTCTTTAAACCTGTATTCAAAAGCAGATACTACAGCTAAACAGATGGAATATTGTCTTAAAATTGTAAAAAAACCTGTAACTGATAAAGATAGCTTTAATCAGTTCTGGGATAATCATGTCTACAAGCTAAAGGACTTATATGAAATGAATGCTTAAGAATTATTATTTTTTAAGCAATGTGATTCCCTGTTAGTACCCAAACAACTTTTTGGGAAAAACAGGGAATTATTGTTTGTTATTATAGTTTTATCATGCAACATTTATTAATTTTTCAACCTTTTGCATATCCTGGCTGAAATCAGCAATTATTAACGCTATATCTTCATGGGTGATATTAAGGTGTGAAATAACATCAGTATGAAATCTATAGGCAAGCCCGTCTTCGCCTATTCCTATACCCATCATCATGCATATGCAGTCTGCAAGGTATACAATCGCAATATCATTGTTTTTTCGTTGTGATTCATCGTTCAGATGATGATGTCGGATAATATTAATCATTTTAGTGCTGAAATTCCATTCAGTCGCAATCATTGCACCAAGTTCACCATGATCGATACCGATTATTTTTTTTTCTGCTTCCCTGAAACTGTATCCATCTTTGTGTACAAGGTTAATTATTTTTTCAAAGGAACCAGAAACAAATTGGTCAAGCACGGTTTTACCAATATCTTTTAGCAGGGCAGCTGTAAATATTCTATTCTCATTGCCAAGATTAACTTTTTTACAAATTTTTTTCGCAATCAATGCAGAAGAGACAGCATGTTTCCACATGATTCCTTCATGAAGACCATACCCTTTTTGTTTTTTTGAGAGAGCTTTGGCTCCTGATTTTAGAAGAACCAACTCAATGATTTGATCTATTCCAAGTATTGAGACTGCGTCTTTGACGGAGTCCACAGGGTTTGCAAGGCCAAAATAAGCAGAGTTGCAGGTTTTAAGAAGGTTAGTAGTTACAGACGGATCAAATTTTATGATATTTGCAATATCTTCTGCAGAGCAGTTGGGATCATCAATTGCGGCTACTATTTGATTGACAATTGCCGGAATCGGTTTTAAGTCTTTTATTTCTTTTACAAGTTTCTGTATAGTGGTCATACTTTCACCTCTTTGGTACCAGAAGTCTTTATAAATATATCTCCTGTTTTTATTTCAAGCCTTATAGTTCTGCTGATTTCTCCCCCGATATTTTCTTTGTTTATTATTAATTGATTTTCTAAGAATATTTTCTTAAGAGCCATATAATTTTGTTGACCAATATTGAAAAAGCCTTGCTGGCCAAGTATTTGAGCACCTCCAAAAACAGAAATTTCCATTCTGTTTTTTTTTGCATCAAACTGATATGCAGTTTCAAAAAGTTTTGGAATACCGGTATCAGCAAACATAAATGGATTGTTCCTTGCTTTTGTTTTATCAATTTTTGATTCAGGCAGGATATAATGCAGAAGTCCTCCGATTTTTGCAACAGGGTCATATATAACAAGTCCGATACATGATCCAAGGGAGTAAGTGAGAATGGAATCTCCCAGATTGTTGCTAATTTTCATATCTGCAACACCAACTATTTGTTTCACATTATCTTCCTTTATTTATTGAAAGACCATGTATATCAAAACACAAGGCAAGGATAATATTCTGTTTACTGGTTCAATATTGAGGCAATAATGTCATTTACTGTCTTTTTCAGTCCCGGAACTTTGCTTGCGCTTCTTCCTGCTACATTGAGCACTGAGATGTCCGATTGTGCAATCCAGGTTCTAACTGCCCGGGCAGGAAATTTTTCAGTTTTGTGGTCAATATGAAGCCAGGGTTTTTTATTGGCTTTTGAGAATTTTAAAGCGTTTTCAGCATTGCTTGATAGTCTGCCAAATGAAAAAATAACTGTACCATCAGCTTTTGTAACATTTTCTTCTGTTTTTTTTGGATCACTCTCTTTGGTTAATTCCACAAGATCAGTAATTTTATCTTTTGCTGTTAAAAGCATGATATAAGAGTAGGCTTTTTTATCAGAACTTTTTATTTTTTTGCAAAGCTCTATTCCGTCCATTTCCGGCATCATCCAGTCTGTGATCACCATGTTGGGTCGATGCTTCTCAAATAACTCCCATGCTATTTTGCCATCAGCAGCTTCAAGTACTTCATGATCCATCTTAGCTATGGCTTTTTTTAATAAAAGCCTTGGGACATAATCATCTTCTGCGATAAGTACTTCCATATTTTATTACCTTTATTTTAGTATGCTGCGCGAAATTTTTTAGATATATTTTAATATTATACTTAAACATATTATATTTCAAGCAATTATATTTATATGCAGACTAATTTGTTCTCATTAATTGCGCTTTACACTTATTTAGCAGCCTGATAAAATAATTAGATGAAATTTATTGTTTTTCATAAACAGAAAAAGTCCTTTTATTTAATAAGGATTGTTCTGTTTATATTCTGGTTGAGCCTTCTTGGATGGCTTGTAAGGTATGAGGCATACCCTGAATTTTTTACCCACAAATTAGATGGGTACAAGAGTATTATTTCAAAAGATGTTCTACTTATTGATTCATGGATGCGCATTTTGGTAAACGACTCCCCGGTTGGATACAGTTATACAAAAATGGAAGTTGAAAAGACTGATCCTGTGAATTATTA
>JAIOSM010000264.1 GCA_021107575.1 Desulfobacteraceae bacterium
CATTTCATCAACAGATAAAGACTGTGTGGTGGATGCAAGAGCTTCAAAAAGGAAATCATATATTTCATCTTTTTCAGAACCTAATACTGCAGCGTGCTCAGCATATGCAGCAATACCTTTAAGCCCGATAATCAGAAGTTCGCGAAGAGATCTCACATCTTCATTCTCTGTAGCAAGAACACCAACGGTTTCAGCTTTTGCAGCATATTCATCTTCATTATCAGAGTACCATGTTGCACTCTCATGAAGATCAGATCCGATTTTATCTTTTACACTATCATATAATTCTTTTTTTACTGCCTGGGCATCTTTGATAAATTTAACCAGATCAGCATTATTAAAATTTGCATTGGTAATGGTTGTAAAAAGAGCTTTTGAAACAAAAAAACCTGCATTTGAAGGTGTTGCTCCACCTGCTGCTTTTGCCTTTTGAGCAATTACACCAATTCCTTTTAAATTAAAAATTAAAAGATCCTGAAGATCGGCAGTACTTCCTTCTTTTCCACAAACACCTTTAATTGTACAGCCTTGATTTTTGGCTGTTTCCTGACATTGAAAACAAAACATGATATTCTCTCCTTTATATTATAGTTACAAACAATTAATCTTTACTTCTTGATGCAAACTTATTATAAAAAAGATTATAAATCCTTGACCTGGATCAAGGAATTTGATTTTTTTGAATTTTTTTTGATAGCTTTGAAAATTTTTTGACAGGGGGTATTATACATTATTGAAAAATTAAAAACAATTCCTCTTTTTTCCAATTTAAAAGACGAGCATTTTGCGAAAATTACCCCTTTGGCCAAACGCCTAAAATTCGACAAAGGCAGAATGATATTCAATGAGGGTGAGCCAAGCAATGGCTTTTATCTTATTGAGAGCGGAAAAGTAAAAATATTCAAGCTCTCCTTTGAGGGTAAAGAACATATCCTTCATATTTATGGACAGGGGAAACCATTTGGTGAAGTCCCTGTATTTGAGGGCAATAATTTTCCGGCTTCTGCCATGGCTATGACCAAAACACAAATAATTTTTATTCCAAGAGATAGATTTGTAAAACTGATTTCCGATACACCGGGTTTAGCCATGAATATGCTGGGCATGCTTTCCATGCGGCTGCGTGAATTTACCATACAGATAGAAAACTTAAGTTTAAAAGAAGTACCGGCACGTCTTGCTTCCTATATTCTGACCTTGTCGAAGGAACACGATAAAACTGAAAAAGTTTCTTTGCCTATTTCCAAAGCACAGCTTGCAAATCTGATCGGCACTACTCCTGAGACTGTCTCCAGGGTATTAAAAAAAATGACAGATGCTTCTTTAATTGGAGTAGATGGCAGAATCATTACCATTCACGACCATGATGCTATGATAGATCTGTCTGATTCCGGCAGGCTTTAATAATATTTTTTAAATGAACCTTTTTCCCTTTACCTGTTACAAGTTATTGGTGAATGGCCGGCGACTGAGTAGTGAAGCGGGTCTAAAAATAATACTTCATAGAGAACACAATTTTGGCATTATTTATTTTTTCAGCATATTCAGTTTTACTATTTCCTAAAAGAAAACCTGCTTTTAAATCTAAAGTAAGGTTGGTAATTGGAGAATAAGTTAGTTGAGGTGTTATGGATGCGCTCTGGTCGTCTATATTATAAATAAAAATTATTGCCGGAGTAAAATATAAAATATCAAAGGGATCTTTTTGAGAAATTTTTAAATAGATATAGTCTCTCATAGCAGCCTGTTGATTATACGATGATGCATATTTTTTGCTTTTAGATATAGATGCCATACTCGAAGTGTTTAAATATTGATTATATCCTCTTTCAATAAACTCAAGGTAGTTTTCATATTCATCAGCAGTATATCCTTCTCCATTATGGTAGTATTCTAATATATAGGTCGTTTCCATCTCTGAAAGATAACGAAGACCCAATAGAAAATTAAATGCTGTATCCTCTTGTTCACTTGTATTTCCAAATTCATCAATAATATATTTAGTGTTGTCTTTAACTAAAGCTGCTTCGCCATGAATTTCAAATGAAGGGTTAAGATTTTTAGAAAAATCAATACCAATCTGGTTATTTAGATTTTTACTTACCTGGAACATCAGATCAATATCTGTATCAAAAGTGAAAAAATAAAATTTTGCGCCCCAGATAAGTTCATTTTCCAATCCAAGCTCATCATTTATGTGTCTGGTAACCGGCATTAAAATAGGAGTAATTGCAAATGTCTTTATAACACCTTCCATACTTTTGATATAATCTGCGCTTAAAGAATTATATCCTTCCAGTGTTGCATCGGGATCATCAATATCTTTTGGCCTGGCAAAGAATGCAGAAGGGCTGAATGCATATCCTTTTCCCCATTTATGTACTTTTTTCCCGGCATCTACAGCAAGAGAAACAGAAGGCTGAAAAGTTATATACGCCTCTTCAGCCTTTCTTTCAGATTCCCAGCTTACATCTTTATTATAATAGATCAGGCTGTTGAAACGGCCATACAATTTAATTTTATCCCACTCATATTGACCTTCAATTGTAAAATTAATATCTGTCTGCCAGAATGTGTCGCTTTTTTTTGTATCCAGATATTTTTGTTTAAATAAGAGTGCATCTGAATCCAGAAACCTTATTGCTTCTTCTAATTCAATATCAGCGTTTATTGAATAAGGTTTTTTTTCTACTTCTTCAATATCAAAATCAAGGTCTAAATCAATATCTAAATCGTTTGAGCTGTTATCAGCATTCTGCGGGCAAGCTACTCCATAGAAAAAAGTAGTCATGGCGACAAAAAAAAGAATGGTAAAAATCGATTTCATTATTACCGCAGGCCATCAATTTTATTCATATAGTTCAGGCTGAAAATTTCATCGGCAAGCTCTCTTTTCTTTACTTTTGCAAACACAATATAAGATTTATATCCTTTGTACAGAGGGCTGTCTGTCTCAATAATTGCAGGTCGAACAACGCCATCGCCAAAATCCTTAATATTTTTAAAATAAAGATTTTTTATTAACATCCCAGAGGCTGCGTAACATTCAATTTTGTGGGGAAGCAGCTTTTCAGAATCAATGAACATGTTCACGGTTTCATAGGCCACATTTTTTATTTTAGCTTTTAAATAGAGAGTGTGTCCTTTCTTTGTTGTTTCTATTTTTTCACAATTGTATTCAGCACTATAATCAACCCGCATAATATCAGAATTATTAAAGACTCCGCCAGTCACAGATTGAAGACTTGTTATCCTGAGAGGCCTCCCAACGTTGGGGATATACAGCCACATATTTTCCCCGATTCGCAAAGTACTTCTTCCTTTTTCGCTGGCAGGGGAAAGAAAGATAGAGGCTATCTTATTTTTACCTTTTTTTATGGAAAACATGACAAATTCTTTTTTTGTGCCATCCGGCTCTATATTTATCAGTTTCCTGTACATTTCAAAACTTTCAGGGTTGAGATTCCTGTCAACTTGTTTGAGGATTTTATTTCCGTCCAGAGCAAATGCTGTTATTGATGGAACCGCCATTAAATAAAACAGGCTAAGTAAAGCAATTATGATTATTTTTTTCATTTTTTCACCTTTATTAAATTATCAGCTGCTAAATTAAGCTACACATGGCCCAGTGCATCCACCGGCTCCATTCTTGAAGCTTTATAGGCTGGTTGCAAAGTGGCAAAGACAGAGATCAACAGCACAATGCCTGATACCCATAAAAGTTCAGTTACGTCCACAGTGGGAGACAATAATAAATTGTCCTGGCGGCCAAAGGCAAAGCTGATTTTATAAATATTTAAAATAAATATACCTCCTAAGCCAATGATGTTTCCTGTTATTGTACTGAGCAGCCCTAATAAAAGACCTTCTGCAAGGAAAAGGCTCATGATTCTATTAGGCGATGTCCCGATTGCCGACATTGTTCCAATTTCCCTGACGCGTTCGTAAACAGACATCATCATAACATTTAGAATACTTATCAATACAATGGCAATCATAATCAGTTTCATTGTGATGGTCATGAAATCAATCATTATGGCAATATTTGAAAACGGTGAAAGCTTATCCCAGGTGTGAATTTCAAATTCCTGCTTACCTTTTTTATTTATAATTCCTGCCAACTCAGAAGATATAACCTCATATACTTTATTAAGTTTATCAAAATCATGTAATCGAATTGCAACCTCAATCACTTCTGGTTTATCCATACGTAAGAGCTCCCGGGCATCTTTTATATGCATATATCCCTCTTTACCCTGGGGGCCCAGCACACTCTCAATAATACCGGCAAGTGTGAAGTTCAGACCATTAACACTGCCATCCTTGTTGTTTGCAACCAGCACGATTGGGTCACCAATTTTGAGTTTCATACCCTTGGCAAGTTTTTCAGGAATAATTACTTCGCCTGGATTTAACAATATCCCTTGTTCCCTATCTTTAGCAAATGTCATACGGCTGCCAACGTCAGGGCAAACCAAAATCTCTTGTTCAGGGCTGATTGCATTAAGGCGGATATTGGTAGTGTCCGTAAAGTTGCTTAACATTGCATTGAGTTTGATTCTTGGAGCAAAGGATAGCACGTCGGTATTGCCTGAAAGTATTTCTTCAATTTTTTTGTATCGTTTGGTATCCAAAGTTAAATTTAAAGGCATGGTATCCATTGAAGAAATATATCCTTTCTTATGAATCTGCATCTGCGAAAGGTTTGAATCCGTAATTTGTCCTATCATCATTGTCTTAAAAGAACCTGCAAGACCGGAAAACAGAATTACAAGTACAATACCCAGAGTAATTAAGATAGAGGTTAATATGGTTCTTCGTTTGTATCTTAGAAGATTGCGCAGGGCAATTTTAAATATTCGAATCATTATCTTAACTCCTTTTATTTATGCGAGTTTCCCGTCAACAAGCGTATGGGTTATTTCTGCTTCTTCCATAATACGAGGGTCATGGGTAGAAAATATAAAGGTGGTGCCAAATTTGTCTTTCATATCTCTCATCAGACGAATCACATTTATAGAAGATTCCTTATCAAGATTTGCTGTGGGCTCATCAGCCATAACAAGCTTTGGCTGAGTGACCAATGCCCTTGCAACGGCAACTCTTTGCTTCTGTCCTCCTGACAATTGATCGGGGAATTTATCTTTCTGGCTGAGCATACCCACAGAATCAAGGACATTAAGAATTATTTCCTTTCTTTGCCTGGCAGGTTTGTTTTTAATCATGACAAGCGGGTATTCTATATTTTCATAGGCAGTCAACACCGGGAAAAGATTAAAAGACTGGAAAATAAACCCAATAACATCTCCCCGGAAGGCTGCTTTTTTTTGACGGTTCAAAGTATCCACCTGTTTGCCATCAACAAGAATTTTTCCGGTCGTCGGCATATCAAGACACCCTATCATGTTTAACATTGTAGTCTTTCCACTTCCTGAAGGACCCACAAAGGAAACAAATGATGATTTTTCTATGGACAGGTTAATATCGCTTAAAGCAGCGACCTCAACATCACCTGTCTGATATATTTTTGAAACATTTTCGATCTGAACTAGAGCCATAACCGTCTCCTTTAACCTGAAACACGTGAAAAATAAAAGCCATTATAACACCCATTTAAAACTATTTTAAAAGTAAGCAAGAGATATGCCACTCTGAATAAAAATCGCATAAGGTGGTGAAATAAGCTACAATATCTGTTTAATTTGATAAATAAATAAAATTTTAAAAAATAATAACCGGGTAATTTCTATACACTATTTGCATCCACATGTATACAAAATATCCAATCATATCATGCCTTCAATGTTATAACAAAATAATAGTAATAATAATGGTTGTAATATTAAAGGCGCACCAGGCAGCTAAATAGCCTGCTTTATATAAATTTTTTGAGAGAATTCTCAATGGATTCAGGAGTAAAAGGTTTTTTGATCAGATCGTGAATACCGGCTTGTTTTGCTTTAATGACAATTTCCTTTTCTCCATGGGCTGTTATCAGGATTTTAACGGGTCTTGTTGGGGAAGTCTGAAAAGTTGAAGCAGTATATATTTTGCTGGTTCTTTTGAAAAATTCAATGCCATTCATTCCCGGGAGCATGTAGTCAACAATTAAAATATCATATTTCTGCTTCTCAAGTAAACTGATGGCTTCTTCAGCAGTTTGAAGAGTCAGAATACTGCATCCTTCGCTTTGAAAGAAGATGGACATGGAATCTCTTATCCATTCATCATCATCAATCAAAAGAGTTTTTAATTTTTTTAATTTTTTAAATAAATTCATATTACCCGATTATCCGGTATTTATTTTTGTCCTCAGCTTTGATAGAAGCAGAGGACAAAAGTTTAAAAGTAATACTGATGAACTTTAAGAGTTATCCTTTTCCTTCTGTTGTTTAAGAATCTCTCTGGGTGTTTTGGTTTGAAGTTCTATCATTTCATCGATTTTTTCTTCGTCCATATCTTCCCTATTCATCAGCACTTTTTTATACGCGCTTTTCAAGGTGGCAAGAAGTTCATCAAGCTCGCAGGGTTTTTGTAAAAATGAATAGGCTCCAATTTTTGTACATTCCACAGCAGAATCAATGGTGCCATGCCCTGTTAAAATAACAATTTCCATCCATTTATGTTCTTTTTTGAGAGCTTGTAGAGTTTCTTCACCATTCATTCCAGGCATTTTTAAATCAACAAGTGCAATATCAAGAGCATTTTTTTTTGCTGCTTCAATCGCCTTTTCTCCTCTGGTAACTGCAATAACATTAAAACCTCTAACTTCCAGGCTTTTAGTAATTGAATTTAAAAAATCTACTTCATCATCAACTATTAATAGGTTTATTTTTTCCATTGTTTATCTCCTTTCCCATAAAAAATTTTATTTTTAGAGCATACCATCAATGTCTTTGCCAAGTTTGGTTCTGTAATAACGTACACGCTTAATATTAGTCATAATCATATCTATTTGTCGAGTGTGAAGACTAAGATAACCAAGTATCATAAGCCGGGTTTTCAGGTATTCTCGGTCATACCCGTCAATACGTGCCATCAGGTTGTCTTCTGTCACTTCAACATTAAAATCATAGGCTTCAAGTATATCCTGAATAAAGTGAACTCGTTTTAACCTTCTTTCAAAATCTGCGGCTCCTCCTTTGAATTGAAAACTAATATAATTTTCAGAGGTGCGTTCACTTATAAGCGCCTCCATAGTAGAAAAATGATATCCCAATCTGGAATTTAGGCTGCAATAATTTTTTGAAATCATAAAATAATTTCTATCTGCGTATTTTGAACGTATTCCAGGGACCAAAGAAGGATTCATTGTGGATTGAAACATTATTGACATGAGTCCCTTGCTGTCAACAGGTGGAGGTCCATCCCATGGAACAGCTATAAACCCCTGCCAGAATGCAAGCATTGGTTCTGAAATTATATCTTTAAGGCGGACATATTTGCCTTTTATTTGTTTGTTAAATCCGTCATCTAAATTTAAGATCCACCAGTTTAGCGGTGCATTAAAGTGAAGCTGTTTACTTGAATGTTCAGGAAAGTCATTGTCTTTGCCAAAATTGAACATTTCATGAACAGATTTTTCATGAATAAATCTGGTTATATCATGAAAGGTTTTGCATGAAGAAGGCTTAAAATTATTGGAATCAGGGTCAAGAAGGTTCAAAGGGATAATAAGATCGCTTGAGTTTTCCAGCATTTTAAAAACAGTGCTTCCCTTCATAAGGTTCTTTTTTACTTTTTTTTCTCTTTTAAGGATGGCTTCCTTTTTACCTTTGTAAATTGAACAGGCATCAGCATCTACAGTAACTGTTTCACCATGGGTCAATTTTTCCATGGCTTTGTTAAGATTCATAATTGCAGGAACAGAAAATTCCCTTGCAACATTGGCAAGATGACCTGCAAATCCGCCATGTTCAGAGATTACAGCAGCAGCTCTGTTTAAAAGCGGTGCCCATCTCGGGCGTGCATGTTCTACAACAAGTATTGAATGTTCCGGGAATATGAGGATATCAGCATCCCTGGTTGCAAGATAAAGAGGTCCATAAGCAGTCCCCGGACTTGCAGTGATACCACCCTGAATTACTAAATCAGCTGACATATCAGCTTTTGGATCAGATTCAGGGCCTTTTGTATCATCCCCGGTTGCTGAAAGTTCAATCTGCTGTAAAGGGCGGCATTGAAGAATATAGATTGTTCCGTCTTTGGCTAATGCCCACTCTATATCCTGGGGAATTTTATAATAATCTTCAATTTTTATTGAAAGCTCAATAAGTTGATAAATTGTTTTTTCATCAATGGAAGCAATCTTTTGCTCATCTTCCGGAATGGCTACAGTTTCAATACCTTCTTCATCTGAAGATACAAATTTTATTTTTTTGGTACCAATTTCCTGTGTTTTTATTTTAAAGGATTTCTCTTTTTCCCGGGAAACTACTATAAGGTCAAATGAATCACTGCCATCAACAACAAGTTTTGGTAAACCCCAGGCAGAATTAATAAAGATGGAATCATCTTTTGTATCAACGGGATTGCGTGTATAAACAACACCTCCTGCAACAGAATCAACCATTGCCATGCACCCTGTGCACATGGAGATATCTTCATCTCTAAACCCTTTATTGAGTCTGTATGTCATTGCCTGGACACTGTATTTGCTAGAGATTACCTCTTTATAAACTTGCGCATAGCTCTCTCTGTCAACATTAAGTTCAGTTCGGTATTGCCCTGCAAAAGAGCTGTCCAGACTGTCCTCACAAAGTGCACTGCTCCTTATTGCAAGGGGAATTTTTTTTTGAGCTCTTTTTTCAAGCTTTTCCCATTCTTTTGTCACAGCCTGATCAAGTTTTTTAAATACATCTGCATTTATAATTTTATGCTGTATTTCAGCACTGATAATATCAAGTTCTTTTAAGTTGTCAGCTCCGGAAGCAAGAGTGATTGAATCAATTTCTTCCTGAAGATCGTTTTCCTGTATAAATTTTTCATAGGCAGCAGCGGTTATGGCAAAACCCTCGGGCACCTTTATATTAAGTTTGTTTTTAATTTCTCCGAGCTTTGCCATTTTGCCACCAACACTATTGCTCATATTATCTGTTATCTGTTCAAAAGGAATAACCAGCCTTGTTTCAATTTGAATTTCTTTTTGATGGAGCAAATCATCAAGCTCTTTCTGGATATGACCGAACCTGTCATAAAGCTCAGAATATTTTTCCGGAGCAAGTTTATTAAGGTTATTAATCATGGTGAGAATATTCACTGATACTGCCGTACAATTTGTTCTGATAAAGGACATTCCAAAAACTTTATTGCCAGCAAGTGCCTGTTCCATCTCAGCCATTATTTCAAGGGATTTATTGTTTGAATTTAAAAGCAGCTTGAAATTATGATATCTGGATTTAAAGTCAAGACGCAGTTCTTCAATACGTGATGAGTCATGCACGTTTCGTTTTTTAAAAAGTTCGTCTATTTTTTGTTTTATCCAGTTCATAATTCCCTGCTGCTTTTTTTAAACTTTCATGTTCTATTAATGGTCAAACTTTAACCCAACGCCTTCAAAGATATACATTAAGCCAAAACCATACCATAGAGTATAGAGAACATAAAAAACCAGGGAAAATATCAATGCTCCCATACTTTCCTTAACTGTTTTTGCAACTATGCCATAATAATTATACGCAGTTTCAACCACTTTATGATTAACTAAAGCTGTAACCTTTGCATTTTTAAAATTTTTCTCTCTTGTCAATTCTTTATCTATTTTGCTTAATAGATTATGCCAATTGTAAATCACAGCTTTTTCATTATAATTATATTTTGCTTTCAGGCTCTCCCCATCATTATTGTACATGAGGACAGAATCTTTAAGACATGCTTGAAGTATCAGGGCAATATCTCCATTGATTTTAAGCTCTGCTCCATTAATTTTCACATCTGCTCCTGCTTTCTGCAATAACAGGGCTGATTTTTCAACCATTGCTTTGTCATCAATCTCAATAGCAAGGTTTAAATTATTTCCTTTAAAGGTTGAAACTTCTTCTTCAACAGCAGGAACATAGTAGGCTGATCCCTTGGATATTGAGTTGAACAGATTATCAAGAGAACTAAGTCCGTTGTGACCATTAAAAATCGGCATGAATATAATGACAAGTATGATTGTAAAAGATGCAAGCATAGCAAGACCAATAATAAAGCTTTTTTTGTTTGCAATCATTATTTTACCCCCTCATTTCTTAATACACCTATATTCTTGAAAAATATTGAAAATACCCAGAGTCCAAAAATTCCCACAACAATAAAAAATAGCCAAATACCAATGGAGTTTAAAAAATCTCCTGTTTGCATTGACCATGGAAGAATCTCCATTTGTATAAGTTTACTTGGCAGAGCAAAGAGCCTGTTGGCAAATCCTGCTAGTATTGCAATGGCATAAAACCCTCGGATTGTTGTATCATCTACAACTTTGGTTACCATGGCTCCTATCTGTATTCCAAACAGTGATCCCAAAAGCATACCAATTGCAAGGGTATAAAAGATAAATCCATATATTGCATACTGGGTAATAGAAGCATAACCTGCTGTAAAAATTATCTGGAAAATATCAGTACCAACAGTTGTCATGGAAGATACACCCATTACATAGACAAAAATTGGGAAAGTAAGAAATCCACCTCCAACACCCATTATACCTGCTGCAACGCCGACAAGTGCCCCTGAGAGAACCAGGAATACCCAGGATATTTTTCTGCCGCCGGGAGTAATGTCAAAATCAAACTTTACCATGGGGGGAATATTAATAGATTGAAGTGTTTTGGGAAGGCCGCCCATACCATCATCAACTGAATCGGCAATATCTATGTTATCCCCGGCATCGCCCGGGCTTTTGGATTTAAAAAAATCTGTCATTGCATAAACACCTAAAAATCCAAGCATTACTACATAGACACTGCTGATAAATGCATCACTCAGAACAGGATTCAGCTCATAAAGATATCTGTTTAAAAGCCCGCCGGCAGTTGCTCCTATGAGTGCACCCAATACAAAAACAAAAGCCAAAGGGACTGATACATTCCCAAGTTTTCTGTGGATTACACTTCCCATTATTGCCTTGGCAAAGATATGAAAAAGGTCAGTTCCAACTGCAAGAATACCTTTTATTCCGGCGCTCATAAGTGCAGGTGCAATAATAAAACCTCCGCCGGCACCTATACAACCTGTAATCAGTCCTGCAAGGAGACCTACCAGTATGGATACAAGAAAGATGCCCATATTATAATAAGCAGGGCTGTAGGCATGATGTCCTCCGATAAAATCCGGCATGCTTCCTGCTATATCATCAGCAAAGGCTATACCGCCTATTATTGCAGTCATAACCAGTAGTCCGAGGAGTAAAACCCTTTTTTTATCCCCAAAGATTACTTTTGCATTGTTGATTTCCCACTGGGCTAAAGCTTGTGAACCCATCATCATAAACTTTCCCCATTGTCTAAAAAAATTCATTGTTTATTACCTCCAAAATCGTTAATAAAAATGCTACTATTGCCTATTTACCGTTTTCTCTATTATTTAATTTTTTTTCTTTTAGTTCTTTTTTCCTATAAGCATCTTCTATTTTATTGATTAGCTCATCTAATTTGACAGGCTTTGGAATATAATCAAATGCTCCCATTTTTATGGTCTCCATGGCAGTGTTAACTGTGGCATGTCCGGTGAGCATGATTATTTCTGTTAAAGGAGATAGCTTTTTAATTTCTTTTAATGTCTCAGCTCCGCTCATCCCGGGCATTCTCATGTCAAGAATGACAATATCAATATTATTTTGATGAATAAATTCAATTGCGTCTTCTCCTGAAGACACCTCAGAAACTGTATAGTTCCTGACAGCCAGCTGTTTTGCGACTGACTCCCGGAACTGGTCTTCATCATCAACTAATAGAATTTTCATTTTTTATATCTCCTTACTTCACTTCATGTTTATGCATTTCCGGAAGTGTCAACAGGAAGAGAGACCGTAAAAAGGCTCCCTTGTCCCGGTAAGCTCTGGACTTCAAGCAAACCGTTCATTGCATCAATAATACTTAGAGAAATACTTAAACCTAGACCGGTTCCTTTTCCTGGATCTTTGGTTGTGAAAAAGGGATTAAATATTTCCTCTATTTGATCAGGGCTCATCCCATGACCATTATCCTGGATCATAATTTTGATAAATCTATCCTTTAAACTGGTTGATAAAGTTATTTTCCCTTTTCCGGATATTGCATCTCCTGCATTGTTAATAAGATTTAAAAAAACCTGTCCAATACGGTCTGGGTCAACATTGATTTCAGGCAGGTTTGGGTCGTAATTTTTGATCAGTTCAATATTCTCAACATCAAATTGATGTTTTTTCACACCCTGAGTAGTTTTATCTAATAGATCATTTATATTAGATAAAATTCGTTCCGGTTTATTTTTTCGTCCAAAATCAAGAAGCTGCTTTGTAATGCCACTTGCCCTGAATGCTGCTGAGTCTACGATATCAAGTTCTTTGTTAATATTTTCAGGGCTTGGGTCTAAATTGAATTCAGGGTTGAGCAGATCCCTAACAACTCCTGTTGTTGACGTTATTATAGCCAGAGGATTGTTGATTTCATGGGCAATTCCAGTTGCAAGCTCTCCTACAGATGCAAGTTTGGAAGCGTGAATTAACTGCCCTTGAAGGTGATGACTGTTTTCTGCAATAATCTGAGCACGTTTAACCAATCTACCAATAACGATCCAGACTACTATTGCAAGTAACGAGATGATGATAACAAGGCTTATTGTCATTATATATTTGGTTTTGTACATTTGTGCGTGTACAAGCCTTAAAGGCTGACTGATAATAAGAGCCCAGGGCGTTTCATGCAACCATGCATGGGCTGTCAGCTCTTTACCGGTTTTACCTGATATCTCTTTAACACCAGACAGAATATCCAATGAAGGCATATAACTACTTTTTCCAAGTAGATTCCCGCTGTCCGGGTCAACAATCTGGTATGTCCCCTTGTTATTTATCAAAGTTGTCTCAACTTCCTTACCTTTACTTATAGAACGAAGGAACATATAAAATTTATCAGGGTCAATTGTGGCCCTGATGATATTCATT
Source organism: Desulfobacteraceae bacterium (assembly GCA_021107575.1). Lineage (GTDB taxonomy): Bacteria > Desulfobacterota > Desulfobacteria > Desulfobacterales > Desulfobacteraceae > JAIOSM01. The sequence continues at coordinate 13,127 of JAIOSM010000264.1, forward strand.
TTATCTTGTATTGTCTGCTTTACTGCAATGGTAAAATGGGGTTTGTTTCTAAAACCAAGGTAGATGTCAGTTATAAAATACTCCTTTTCATTGTTTGCCAGGGTACGGAACCATTTTTCTTCTTTATAATTTTTATTGAGGAGCTCTGGGAAGGGACCGGCATAACCTGTTTGAAGACCTGTTTCATTTAGAAAACCAACATCAACAAATGCATCGCTGTTTTGTTTAAGTGTTTGAAGATAATAGAGCATTTTATCCTTAGAAGAGTTTGAAGTATCCATCCTGTTATAAAAAAGGTTGCGGATATTCATTTTTCTTTCCAGGAGAAACAGGTCAATGGTATTTCTCTGGCTTTTTGCAAGAGCTTCAAGGTTATATTTTCCTGTTGTTTTTAAAGTGGATGTGAATTGGAAATGAAAATATGCTGAAAGAAGTATATGAGGTATAATAAAGCAAGCCAAAACGCCTGCAATTAGAAGATATCGCAGCCTAACAAAATCTTTTTTTGTCTTTGCCACTCCATCAGAGCAGTCAAAACTCAGCTGAACCTCTGGTTTCTTTCCAGGTTCTTTTTCATTGGTTTGGTTTATTGTATTCATATCTTCTAATCCTGGTTAAAAATATTTGCCTGCTACTACTATATAATTTACATCGCAATACTCGTGCCAAGCAACAATAATGAGACTAATTGTAGCTAATAGCTTGAAATAACGGAAGAATCAAGATCTGACTTCAAATTGGCAACGATCAATTAAATAATAAATTTAGAAGAATTGCCAAATAGTTTTAGAAGAATTGCGAAAATGAATGCCTGAATAATTAGACAGGCAGATAAATGATAAATTTTGCTCCACCAAGGTAATCACTATGATGAACTTCAAACATACCATTATGGTCCTTAATTATCCTGTCACAGATACTTAATCCTATGCCGGAGCTGTTTTTTGTAGTGTAAAAAGGATCAAATATTTTGGTCCGCAGGGATTCCGGGATCCCAATTCCTGAATCTTCAACATTTATGCATAGGGATTCATCTTGGATATATGAAGTGGAGATCAAAATGTTTTTATGACCTTCTTCTTTGGTTTTCATTGCTTCGGCAGCATTTATTAAAAGGTTTAACAGCACCTGCTCAACCATATTGTTATCTATAGCGCACATGGGGAGATTTTCAGCAAGTTCTGTCTCAATGATTACACCACTTTTTTTCAATGTTACAGAAGCAAAGTCCAGGGCATTCTGAACAGGGATATTAATATTTAATTGTGTTAGTTTAAGGCTTCCCGGTTTTGAAAAATCAAGGACCCTTTTTATTACAGCCTCAATTCTATTGGACGCAGACTGTATCTTGGTGAGTATCTTTTCTTCTGTTGCAAATCCTTCTCTTCCATGACAAATTTTTTCAAGTGCTTTTAAATAGATATTAATACCTGAAAGAGGATTTCTGATTTCATGGGCTATCCCTGCTGCGATTCGGCCAAGGGATGTCATTTTATCCTGAATTCTCAATAGATGCTCAAGCTCTTTTGGCTTTGTCATATCCATTACATTAAGAAGTACTGCTTTTTTTGAGTTGAATTCTGTTTTGGTTGCCCGGCAAAACACGGATTTAATAGTTTGCCTGCTATCGGGTTTCTCTGCTGAAGAGATTCTGAAATCCACATCCTGAATAGTGAAATCCTCTGCTGTAATTATTTTTTGGAATTCTTTAATTTTTTCCATGTCATCTGAATGGATTCTCTGATTGCAGAAGAAAAAAGAGGAATCTGATAGAAACCCAAATATTTTTTGAAACTCAGGGTTTTGAAAAACAATATGCTTATCCTGTAAAATGGCAATACCTGTTACAGCATCTTTTGTAAGATCCCGAAACCTTTGTTCACTTTCTTCAAGAGCAGACCTGTCTCGCTTTCTTTCAATTATTTTACCCACTCTCACAGAGACAGAGTTGATAAGTTTTTGTTCTTCTTCTAAAAAAACAGGGTTTTCATCTCCTGATTTAGATCCAGAATAACAGATAGTCAGTACTCCAATAGATTCATTATTAACAATTATTTGGTTTTTAAGTCTGAGTGACGTCTCTTTATAATTATGTGTTTTAAAATACTGGTTGGTATCTCCAAGAAAAAGTTCAGCACATGCTTTGGAAGGATACTGCATTGACAAAGGGATAAGGTCAATGCCGCCTTGAAGGGTTTCGTCCAGAGTTAATCCTTTTTTTTCAATAAGTTTTGAAAATGAGTAAATAAAATTAAGTTCAAGATTTCTTTTTTTCAGATCTGCGGCCGTTGTTTTATAGATGTCTTCCTGTGTTATCCTGTGAATCCCTGCTGCAATGTTCAGAGCTGTCTCTTGTAAGAAATCTTGTTCTGTTTTGATTGATACAAGTTCTTTTGGAAGAGTTACAAAAAGAATACCGTAAATTTTTTCCCTATACTTTAATTGTACAGTTATGGATGCCCAGCTTGAGTTGCAAACGGATAAAGCACACTTGTCGCAAACTTTGGATTTATGTTCGAAAACTATGGCTTCATCAGTTGCCATGGATTGCCTTATACAATATGTAAAGATATTTAAATCAGGCAAGTTCTTTTCATGGGATGGTGATTTTTCTGAATCATTTACCAGAACAATCCCTGCGTCTTTGTAGTTCCTGTGTTTTTTAAGAGTATGGCTGACAGATGATATAAGAGAATTAAGATTTGTCTCTCTGATAAGAATAAGATCGATATTTTGGAATGTATTTATAACAGGACTTTGGTGTTCCATTTTTTGATTTTTCTGCAACTATAATTCCTCTCTAAAGGGTGAACTTTTTCCTTTTGTAGCGGTAAGTATGATGATTCATGCCAAGGAATTTTGCTGCCTTACTTTCATTGCCCTTTGCAAGTTTAAAAGCTTCATTTATGTAAAATTGTTCTATGGAATCCTGAAACCCGGCAAGGTCAAGACCATCAGGAGAAAGAGCGAGACCAGGAGGAGGCAGATTTTCTGTGCAGGTTTGATCAATATCAGGTTCTGATGCTGATGCTTCCGCAATCCCCATATCCCGGGGTGATAATTTCGTATTATCAGCCACAAGGACACCTCTTTCAATAATATTCTTCAGTTCTCTTACATTCCCTGTCCAGTTATGATCAGTAAGGGCATTTTCTGCCTGATCTGAAAAGCAGATAATATTTTTGGAAAATTTTTCATTGAACTTATGCAGGAAAAAGTTGGCAATGGGAAGTATATCCGAACGTCTTTTGTTAAGAGATGGAATTTCGATTTTTATAACACCTATCCTAAAATAGAGATCTTTTCTAAAGAGTTCTTTCTCAATCATTTGATCCAAATTTTTGTTGGTCGCAGAGACAACTCTGGTTTGAACATGATGTTTTTTTGAGCCGCCAATTCTGTAAAATTCACCTGTTTCAATAAACCTTAAGAGTTTTGCCTGGGCATCCAAAGAGAGATCTCCTATTTCATCAAGAAACAGGGTGCCGTTTATGGCTTCTTCAATCAATCCTTTTTTCCCCAATGGATTTGCTCCACTAAAAGCTCCTTTATCATAACCGAAGATTTCACTTTCAATGAGATCTGTTGGTATGGCAGCACAGTTCACAGTAACAAAATTGCCTTTGAAATTAGGGCTCCGGTAATGTATGGAGCTTGCGATCAATTCTTTTCCGGTTCCTGTTTCTCCCAGGATAAGTATTGGAGTATCAGGGCTTTTTGCCACGGTCTTAACAAAGTCAAGCATGTCCTGAATAACATCGCTATCCCCAATAAAGCATGGAAGATTATCTTCCAGAAATTTTTGCTGGAGGATTTTCACTTCTTTTCTTAACTTTACTGTTTCAAGAGCATTACCCATGGCAAGCTCAAGATTGTCATTGTTAAGGGGTTTGACAAGGTAATCATAGGCGCCGCACTTCATGGCAGCAATTACAGTTTCAATATCTTCATATGCAGTTATCATTATAACCGGAACATCAGGCTGGTTTTTTTTAATTTTTTTAAGGAGATCTATTCCACTGATATCAGGCAGCCCTATATCAAGGAGTATAAGATCCGGGGTAGTATGGGATATCTCTTCCAAAGCTTTGCTGCCATTGGCAAAGGTATGTACGATATAATCGGGCTCAAGTATTAGTGAAAGACTGTCTCTGATAGTTTCTTCATCATCAATAATAAATATTGTATAAGGGCTCATGAGAATATAACTTTTAATCAGTAGTCTTTATTTAATTCTTCCACCAAAAGTTAAAAAGTTTACATAGTTAAGCGTTTTTAATCAAGTATTGAATAGCTTTTTTAAAACTCAAAGTCAAATATTTAATAAAATATCAGCAATCTTCGGTTTCATATCGTTTTATGGCGTACTAATATTCTGAAATATAGAGCAGGGCATTAATATTTAAGACACTCTAAAATTATTTTGATTAATTATTCCAATGGAATCTAGATAATTTTGATATGTGGTCAGGTAAAATGACAAGGGGCGTGAAAAATTTCTGCCAAGGATACCGTCCACAAAAAGCCTGCTAATATGCTGTTCATGCTCCAACATTTTTTGAGACTGTAAAAAAATGGTTTTCTCTTCAGGAGTTAATTGTGAGACCATATCTATCATTACAGTTTTTGCTCTGGGCAGATACATCCAGAAATAAAACAGATCAAGAGAATTGATAATGATCATGACAGCAAGATCCCTGACCTCAGAATTTCTGTTGTTAAATAATGCATCTGGTTTTTTAAGTATCTTGAGCTCTTCAGTTTCCGGGAAAAGAAGTTCCAGCTTTGCATATGTATCAAACAGGTCTGAGAATTTCTTTTGTATATCTCTTTTCCGAAGTCCCATATTATAAAATCTGTCTGCAGCCCCTTCTATAACTCCTGCCACTGTATCTGAAGCTGCCTTTGAAATGATAGCTGCCCATTTTTGAAGAACAGTCTCAACAGCAGGAATATCAGACAGCCGTAACAACCCGCCAACCATGCTGTTAAAAAGAATTGCAACGGGAATAGAAAGGATACTTCTAAAAAAATTTCCGGTTATTGCCCCTTTGGGAAGTCCTCGAAAGGCGTTGTGAGAAGAGAGATAAATTCCATTGGCAAGTGCCATGACGGAATAGAGTGCTAAAGGATTGGAGGCGATAGTTATTCCAAAGCCCTTGTCAAGAAGAAGGGTTTTTATAATATAATCCAGGAGTGGCACTGAAAAGCCTGTAAATAGCAGAGAGTCTGTCAGTCTTTCCCAACTGATATAATCATTCCATTTGAGTAGAGATGACCTTCGGATTCCACCTCCACCAAGAACAGATTGTACAATATTTCTTATACCGGTAATTCCAAACCAGATAAATGCGCCAAAATAAGCCAGAAACCACCAGTCCTTTGTGAGAGCAAAGCACAAAAACGCGGGAACAAATCCAATAAAAATTTTAATACAGTTTTTAAGTTTTGTATTCAGGTTTTTCCATGATTTTTCTGTATTGGTTTTTTCGGTATTTGCCAAATCAAGACGGAGATTGTTTATATGCTCTTTTTGTATCCCTCCAAGGGTTACAATATTACCTTTCCTTTTCATATTCAGGGCAAAAGATTCATAGACCCATTCTTTTTTTTGTATCGGCATCATTTGATTAAGACC
>JAIOSM010000446.1 GCA_021107575.1 Desulfobacteraceae bacterium
AATTAGGTAAAGTGTAACATATTGAAATAATAAGAAAAATCAGACTTTGTTACGTACAGGGATAATAATACTTAACTCTGATAAACCGTTAACACCATAAATCACCAGTTCGACGAATTTATTCTAATTGCTGTAATTAAGTATACTGTCCCTATAATCATATTGGATTTCTTTCCAATAATCTCAGGTTAAGGATTTAAAGTTGACAGTGAAGACAGATTCACCGGATTGATAACAATCATTCTCATCTGTGCAGAAAATACAATTATCAACATCTCCCGGGCATATATCATCCTTGCCGGGAATAAATTTACACCGGTTTGAAAAAGCATCAATGGAAAAATTATATCGTTCAGAAAATATTTTCATTCGTAACAAATCAGCACCCCTTCCACCTGCATTAAAGTCAAATGGTTTTTTGGAAGAATAGACAGCAGTTTCTTGAGTGGTGAAGAATCCTTCAAAAATCCTGTGCCGATCGTCAACAATAATTCCGATGCCATAATCTTTAATTACTAAACTGGCACCCGATTCATGTTTGGAAACGGTAATCTCTATTTTGCCATGATCTGGTGTGTTTTCAACAGCATTTTTAATTAGCCCGTCTATTATCTTTTGCAAAGGTTCAGCTGCGATTGAAATGGATCGGGCTGAATCTAAAATTAGATCTACTTTCAGGCGACGATGAGCAAATTTTGGCTGCAAAGTTTCAAAACGATGTTTTACAAAATCATTTAGCAAGATATTTTCAGGGTCACTCTTATTAATCATAAAAATTTTATCAATGCGTGACCTGACACGATCTATAAGGTGGGTTTCCTCTAATTCATTTTCTATGATGTTATCGAGTAAATCAGCACACTGATTTACATAATAATTAAGAAAACTTTTACTCTCATGCTCCTTTTCAAAGATGATATCATTGATTTCATTCTGGAGTTGTTTTATCCGTTCTATATTTCTTTTAGCCCTGTCCATGGATCGTCTCCATGTATCATCAGGCATTGATTTAAGTTTTTTTGAAAGGATATCCAATGTTCCGTTGAATATAGCTACAGGTGTTTTTAGTTCATGGGATAAGTGATTAATGGCCTTGCTTTTTGCCCGATCAAGACTTAATAATTCTCTATGTGATTTTTTCAACTCATCTGAAAAACGTGCATTTTCTATTGAAAGACCGACAGTTCCGGCAACCATTCCCAGCAATTCCATATCCGCTTGTTCAAAATCCCCCTCTGTTTTATTAAATGCAGCCAAAACACCTATAATTCGGTCGCTGTTCTTAATCGGAACCAGAACATAATTATCAAAAGAATAACCAAACTCTTTGTCTCTTTGAAAGTATAGCTCGGAATCTTTATAAGCATCATTGACAATCAGAGGTTTCCCTGTTTTTACAACCTCGCCTGAGGCCATGCTGTCAATAGGTAATCGGATTTGCTTTATCTTCATTTTTGTTACATTGTCATCATAAGCGGCTCCCGGAAAAAAGAATTCTTTTTTCTCATCATCCAACAGAATGACAAGAGCACCTTGGGTTTCCAATAGTCGTTTGATCTCTCCGCTGATATAATCGAGCAGCTCTTCAAGATCCGGGTATTCCGGAAGCGCCATACTTATCCGAAGCATTGCCTCATTGCTTTTTGCAATTCGTTTTTCTTTGGTGATATCTCGGAAAATAACAAGTTCCCCGGACACACCCATCTCTAATTCTGAAAAAACAACCCCTCTGACAATGACATCAAGGATTTTACCGTTCTTTGCGCAGCGTTTGGTAACATACCTAATTACAGTTTTTTGTTTAAACAATTCTTTGAGCTTATCTGAGGTTTCATGCACCAGCTCTGGTGGAACAAATAAAGCCTTTCCTTTTTTCATATCATCAAGTGTCCACCCAAAGACTTCAGTGAATGAAGGGTTCAGGTATGATATATTTCCCTTTAAGGTAAATGTAGCAACAGGATACGGTGCAAAATCAAGCAGTATTCTAAATCTTTTTTCTGATTCTTTTAAAGAAACTTCATTTTGTTTAAACTTTGTGATTTGGTTTTCTAAGGACTCAACCCTTTGCTTCAATTCTTCATAGGAGGCACTTTTAGTCATTATATCTCTCCAAAGCTAAGAATGTTCAAGCTCGTTAAATGTGGGATTCAAAATACTTTAAGCATCCAATGTTGTCATGATCAATTGAATAATTTTTCATGATATCCGACCGTAGTTGATGTTGATCCCACAATAAATTTGTATCAAAGGTGGTAAAGGTTGTAAAGAAAAACTAAATTCAACTTTATGCAGAATAAAAACTACCAACTATTTCTTAGTTTTTCAGCATTGTAGAAATTCAAAAATACTTGCATTGACCCGGATTAATTTTCAATGGAATTATCGTTTCCAATAGTTTTTGTATCCTGAAGGATTTGGGAAACTGAAACCTCCCGACAGGGATAATACTTGAGTGCTGGTTTTGATTTTTTTAGGGTTTAGATTATTCAGGACACAGACTAATACCAAAAAAAGTCAAAGCCTTTTGACAAAAATGATTCAGTGACTATAAATAGATAAAATTTTCGCTTTTAATATATTTTTAACTCTCTTTATTCTTAATAATTTTTATTGTTCTTGTTATTCCATAATAAACTAATACTATGCCTACAACACAATTCAAAATTAACACTAATATGTTTGGTATATTTGATTTTAATAAAGACAATATCATCATTGTCAGAGATAAAAACAGGAATGTAGATGATCCTGTGCCTATTCCAAATAAAATCAATTGTTTCTTTTTATAATTTTTTTCTATTGCTTTTGCAGAAAAAATGCTGCCCCAAAAGACTATCGTTAAAGGGCTTGAGATAGTTAATACAAAGCAGCTTGTAAAGCTATTAAGTGGAGTCCAAACGATAGAACCAAACTGCGTAACATCATGGATAAATACCAACTCTTTAAATAAAATAATAAATCCAAATAGAATTAAAATTATTGAACTAACTATTCCAAAGGCTGTTTTAATTTTGTCTTCTTGAAGTAATTTACCAATTCCGATCAATGATAAAACAATATAAATATAATCAGCAATTGTAACTGCCATAATGGCAAATAAACTGTTTATATAATTGCTATCAATTGTACTTCCAAGAATATAAAAAAATACAGGACCTAA
>JAIOSM010000345.1 GCA_021107575.1 Desulfobacteraceae bacterium
AGTAATAAAAAAATCAGCAATAGGTTAAAAAGAGTTTTGGTTGGTCCTGTATTACTTGGATATTTACTAAATCGTTCAAAAAATTTTCTCTACATATGGTCAACCGGTTTTTTAATTAGCAACCTTGATCAGAGAGAATATGAATTTAAATTTATTAAAAATAAAAATAAAAAAATAGTATGTTACTTTGTAGGGAATGATATTCGTTCACCTCGGTTGATGCTAAAATTTGCAGCAAAAAGGCAGATTGAAGTTATATCAAGTTATGATGACATTGTTGCTCCTGAGCATCTGACAAAAGCTTATGATCTTACAAAACGCAGATTGGCAGAAGTTAGTGAAACTTATGCAGATCGAATTTTTAATGCTTCTGTTGATCATTTGTCTTATCTTAAGAAAAAAACTTTACCATCTATTTATTTTTATCCAGATGAAAATTTTTTAAAAAATGATTCTAAGTTTATTAATCCTTCTATTATTAAGATATTACATTCACCTTCATCACCAATTATAAAGGGGACTCAGCTTGTAAGAGCTGCAATTGCCAAATTAAGATCAGAAGGATACAATTTTAAATACACAGAACTGATTGGAGTAACAAATGAGATCGTTCTTCATGAATTAAAATCAACACATATTGTGCTTAATGAATTTTATGCTTTTGTTCCTGGTATCTTTGGTGTCGAAACCATGGCCTCTCATTGTGCATTAATGACCAGTGCAGATGAATTTATTGAAAAAGACTTACCACAAGGATCTAACAACGCCTGGTTCGTAACAAAAAACTATCAAATTTATGACAATCTAAAAACTCTTTTAACATCTCAAGGGCTTATAAAATCATACGCTGATACCGGCTATACCTGGGCACTTGAGCATGCCGCATTTAGCAATTCTGGTAAAAAATTATATAAAATACTCAGTGAATTTAATTAAACATCATGTGAATATAGGTCGGTTTTAATGATACGTTCTTTAATACGTGACAGCGCTATTTACACTATCCCAGCTGTTTTTAGCAGAGGTCTTTCATTTTTCTTGATACCCTTATATACTAGAGTTCTCACACCAGCAGATTATGGGACATTGGATCTGCTAATAATATTTGGAAATATTGTTAACCTTACAATTGCTTTAGAAGTATCACAGGGACTCGCCAGGTATTATTCTGATGCGAATGATGAAACTGATAAAATGCTGTATGCCTCAACTGCTCTGTGGTTCACAATTTCTTGCTATACTGTTTTTTTAGCATTAGCTTGGATATTTAGTTCTTCATTATCCAATATCATCATGGGGCAAAAAGGATTTGATACAATTTTTAAAATTGCTATTGTATATATTTTTATAAATGGTCTTTTTTATTTGATACAGAATCAGTTTCGATGGGAATTACGAAGCAAAAACTATGTAATGGTAAGTCTTTTTGTTACTTTTGTAACTGTTTGTCTAACTGTTATATTTATTTATTTTCTAAAATGGGGTCTTGAAGGGTTCTTGTATGGAATGATCTCAGGACCTTTAGCAGGAAGCCTAATGAGCCTGTATTTTCTTAGAAAAAGTTTCCGTTTCCGATTCCATTCTACTCGTCTTAAAGCAATGCTGCTATTTTCTATTCCTCTTGTTCCGTCAGGGATTGCTGTTTTTTTTAACAATTATATTGATCGTTTGATGATTAATCATTATATGTCCTTCACGGACTTAGGTCTATATGGTATTGGATTTCGTATAGCTAGTATCGTTGGTATCGTAATGGTTGGTTTCCAGGGAGCTTTAACACCTTTAATTTATAAACATTATCAGGATAATAAAACTCCAATAGAACTGTCTATACTTTTTAGGTTGTTTCTGTCATTTGTCCTGATTTTATATCTTGGTATTAGCCTGTTTTCCCACGAAATATTATGGATTATGACAACTCCAGACTACTACTCTGCCTCAGAAATAGTAATGTTTCTTACCCCTGCAATTCTTTTATCAAATATGTATATATTTGCACCAGGTATAGATATAGAAAAAAAAACTTATTTGATTTTATGGATTACAATGTGCAGTGCCATATTAAATATAGCTTTAAATTTTATTTTAATCCCATTATATGGATTGTCTGGCGCTGCCGTAGCTACGCTTATAAGCCGGTGCATATTTTTTATTACATATATGATTCTCAGTCAAAAATTTTATTATGTACCTCATAATTGGAAACAATTATATGGGTTTGTAGCAGGTATTATACTCTTGATCCTTTGTTATAACAAAATCAACATCGATATTACTAATAATTTTTTATTAAAAGTAGGAGTATTATTTTTGGCCCTATTATTTTTAGTAGCTACCGGTCTTTTAAAAAGGGATGAAATAAAAAAAATTGAGACCTTTACATAAAAAATTGGGGGATCAAACTATGTTTAACAAATTAAAAAATAAAAATATTTTATTTATAATTCACAATTACAATACTTTTCAGAAGGATCAGATTGAAGTATTGGCCAAATATTTTAATAAAGTTTATGTATTAGTCAGATATAAACCGATTGCGGAACTGAGTAAATTCTTACCAATTTCATATCTAAAACTCCATACAAAAAAATTTGTTTTTCAGCTTGAGAATAAACCAGAGAATGTATCAGTAATTCCGGTTCCATTATTTTATTTTCCAACTCGAAGTTCATATAAAAAACTTGGTGAAAAACATCTGAAAAAAACTATAGAAATCATTGATTCGCAGAATATCAAGTTTGATATAATCCATTCACATTTCACCTGGTCTGCAGGTTATGTCGGTTCTCAATTGAAAAAAATTTATGGCAAACCCTTTGTATTAACAACTCATCGTTATGATATCTGTCAACTGCCATATATAAACAAAAGTTGGAAAACTCGAATTAAAAATGTAATCAAGCATGCGGATATAAATATAACCGTTAGTAATAAAAATTTGAACTATTATAAACTGTTAAGAATACCTACAGAAAATATTCAAGTCATTGCCAACGGATTTACAAGTTCATTATTTTTCCCAAAAGATAAAAATAAAGTCAGGAAAAAGCTGAATCTTCCTATTAAAAAAAAAATAATTATGATTGTAGCAAACTTAGAACCTCAAAAAGGTCATAAATATCTTATTAACTCTATTAAAAATTTGAAAAAAAAATACTCTGATATACATTGTATAATTATAGGTGATGGTACCCTGAAAAATACATTACAACATCAAATAAACTCTAATAATTTAAAAAAAGAAATTGTTCTTTGTGGGGCGAAAAAACATAATGAAATACCTGATTATATAAATGCATGTGATATCTTTGTTTTACCCAGTCTGTCAGAAGGCAATCCAACAGTTATGTTTGAATGCCTTGGCTGTGGCAAACCCTATGTTGGGAGCAATGTTGGTGGAGTTCCAGAAATTATTACAACTGAAGACTATGGATTGTTGTATGAAAAAGAAAAAACCCATAAACTGACAGAGACTTTAATAAAAGCAATTGAAAAAGATTGGGATTATGGGAAGATTATTGAATACTCAAAACAATTTGAATGGGCAAATATTGGGAAAGAGATAATAAAAAACTATGAAAAAATATTTATATATTAATTTTTTCCCTTCTATAGAAATTGGTGTTGAAAAACGAATAGCCGGAATGGCAAGGGCTGCAAAGGAATTAAACCTGATAAATTTCGATTTTGTTATTCTAACTTCTGATGTTTCTAAGAAATATGAAAACCTTAACTATATAAAATACAGATGCAATTTTCTTCCTTTTAGAAAATATAAAGAAATTTTTAAACGATACCAAATTATCGAACATAATATTGATTTGAAACAATACGACAAAATTGTTTTAAGATACGCTGGTGCGGATAAAACCGGTATTGAATTTTTGAAAAATCATTGCACGATTACAGAACACCACACCATCGAAGAATCTGAAAGAAAAATAATGCTAAAGGATTCAATGCCTGTTTTAATTAGAATTTTGAAGCATATACGTTTTTATTTAGAAAAAAAGTATGGTCGTTACCTACTTGAGAAAAGTATGAAAATAGTTGGTATGACAGATGAAATTTGTAAATATGAACAAAAGAGATCTTTAAATAGCCAAAAACCTGCCTTAACAATCACCAATGGTATTAGTGTTAAAGAAATAACATTTACCGGTTTTAGGCCGATAAAAAACAGACACCTCAATATTGCAATGATAGCATCGAACTTAAGCCAGTGGCATGGCGTCGGGCGTCTAATTGAATCTGCTAACCAGTATTCGGGAGATTATAAAATAACCCTTCATTTTATTGGCAATATAAAAATAAATACAAACAAAATTTCTAATAATTCTGTAAACATTGAATGCCATGGTATCAAGACTGACGAAGCTTTGGATAAAATTTTACAAAAAATGAATATAGCTGTCAGCACATTAGCTCTGTATAAGAACAAAATGGAAGAAGCCTGTTCACTTAAAACCAGAGAATATACGGCCAGAGGACTCCCGTTTATTCTGGCCTATGACGATAAAGATTTGCAATATTCTGATAAAAATAATAGGTTCTTTATGCAATTTCCTAATGATTCGAGTCTTATAGATTTTGACAAGATCATAGAGTTTGCTGAAAGCATTTCAAAAAACAAAGACATTTCCAAATACATGCGCAATTATGCTGATAAATATATGGATTGGAAAACTAAGATTACACAACTCAAAGAATTTATTGAAATATAATTTACGACAAAAATTGTTATAAAATTACACAGAATGTCATTTTGTCTAAAATTTTTAATTTCAAAACAAAGACTACTCTTTGCTAATACATTCTCTTTATACTGCATTGAAAAAAAAATTTGATGGATGGCATAGATTATGCTTTAACTGCTACTAAAGTTTTTAGTTTTGAAATATGACTTAATAAAAGGAGATAAATTATGTTTAGAAAAAAAAATGAAAAAGGTTTTACTTTAATTGAATTAATGATTGTTATTGCAATCATTGGTATTTTAGCTGCAATTGCAATTCCGAATTTTATTGCCTACAGAAATAAAGCTTTCTGTTCTGCTGCTGAAAGCGATGCAAACAGCATAGCTGCTGCAATAGCAGATTACTTTGCTGTTCCATCACGCGTAGATACACCAGATACTGTAGCTACTACAAACTGGCTAGGTGTAAACCTGTCTGGTCAGGGTAATGCTCAAAATGAAGTTGTGGTTACGGGTCTTGATCCGAACTTGAATATAACTATAACTATAGATGATAATTCCGAACGATGTCCTGCAGATTATACTGCGGCAATGGATGACTGGAGTACAATTGCGGGTGGCCCATCAATTTTTACAAAACTTATGCAATTACAATAATTGAGAGCTAAAAGTATGGAGTAGTCATACTATCATTTTACTTTAACAAAAGGGAGGCAGATTCAGCCTCCCTTTTTTTATGTACAATATTTCTTTTATGAAAATACCTGAAAAAAACAAGTCTATTGCAATACACCTTATTGCATTTTTACTTTTTTTTATTTTCTTAACAGGTATTTACTCAAACACCTTACACTCTTCATGGCATTTTGATGATCTGCCCAATATTGTAAACAACTATTATTTACATATAAATACTTTACAATATGATTCTATAATAAATTCCTGGTTTTCAAATCCATCAAACCCGTTCCAGCTTAACAATAAACTTTATAGACCTGTTGCATGCATGTCTTTTGCTTTAAACTGGTATTTTGGACAGAACAATGTTTTTGGATATCATATTGTCAATATATTGATTCACATTTTCACGGCTTTTTTTCTATACCTTTTTATTTTTAATCTGTTTAACTCTCCAAACCTGCACGGTAAATACAAAAACAGATATTTGATTGCTTTTTTTGCAGCCATTTTATGGGCAATAAATCCGATTCAAACACAGGCTGTTACTTATATTGTGCAGCGCATGACAATTTTGGCTGCAATGTTTTACATTTTTGGATTATATTCATACATAAAGGCAAGAAACAGTCATTCATTAACGAAAAAAATTCCCTGGTTTCTAAACTGCTTGCTATTCTATCTATTTGCCATGGGGTCAAAAGAAAACGCTGCAATATTTCCTGTAGCACTGCTTACTGTTGAAGCTCTTTTTTACCAAAATCTTAAAAATAAAAGGACAAGATATATTTTAATTTGGAGCACCTTGGGCATTAGTGTATTATTTATTTTTTTCAGCTCTTTATATTTTCTAAATGGTACCCCACTCTCCATTCTTAATGGATATTCACACCGTCCATTTTCACTGGCTGAACGTTTATTAACTGAACCCAGAATAATCATCTTTTATCTTAATCAAATTTTTTATCCTGTACCAAGTCAATTTTCCATAACACATGATATTATTCTTTCAAAATCCATTTTTACTCCCTGGACAACAATCCCTTCAATTCTTATTATTTTTTCTCTGATTAGCTTAGCCCTCTCTCAAATTCGAAAAAATCCATTACTCTCTTTTTCTATACTGTTTTATTTCCTAAATCATCTAATCGAATCAAGTATCATCCCCCTTGAACTGATTTTTGAACATCGCAATTACCTGCCTTCTTTTTTCCTGTTTTTGCCTGTTGTATTAGTTTTAAGCAAAATGATTATTTTTTATAAAAATAAATTTTTAGAATCTACTATATTAACAGCATTAATAATATTTTTAATTGTAAGTCTTTGCTACAGCACATTTGTTCGTAATAAAGTCTGGATAGATGATAAAACCTTATGGACTAATGCAATGATTAAGGCACCAAACAGTGCAAGGCCATTAAATAATATTGCTATTGAACTTGCCTGGGGTGATCAAAGTGAACATCCAAATAGATATGACTTGGCCCTCAAACTTTTCCAAAAAGCACTGGACAAATATCAGCCACGCATATCTCTTAAAGCCGGGGTACTTGGCAATATGGCAAATGTCTATTCAAATAACAAACATGATTACAAAAGTGCTATACCTCTTTATGAAAAAGCTTTACAAATACACCCTGAAAACAAGAAAATCAGGCATGATATGGTAAAGACATTGATACTAAAAGGAGACTTTAAAGAAGCTCTTAAAAATGCTAATATTCTTGTATCATCAAATAATAATAATGAAGTGTATTTAAGCCTTAAAGGGTTCATCCTGTTATGGCAGGAAAATTATGATGAGGCATTATTAAGTTTAAAAAAAGCTTTTAAAATTACTCCCGATAAAATAACTATATTAATGAGTACAGATGTTACATTAAATTTGATCGGTGATCACGAAGCAGCTGAGCTCTTATTATTAAGGGCTGCTGAAAAAGCCCCCCGTGAGATTATGATTCTTTTTTATCTCATTGAAAACAGCATAAGAGCTGATGATAAGACCAAAGAAAGAAAATATACTGATCAGTTGTTCACATTATTTGACTTGACAACAATAGGGGAATGCCTTGCTTTACTACCAAAACAACGTAGATATCCTCCTGTTTCAGTAGACGTGGTTTCACCTGTGATTAAAAAAATCCTTATTGCAAAAACCTTTGAGGCTAAAAATTGAAGTCTTCACCACTAAAGGATATTAAACCTCTGCCAGTAATAATATATTTTGGCACAGTATTTATATTAGCTATAGCAGGAATTGCTTCTTCAGTATATCTGACATTTTCCCATTACAGAGTTTATAACGACATTGGTTATCAAAGTTTTTGTGCGATTTCAAAAACTATTAACTGCGATACTATATCACAAAGTGTATATGCTATTTTTTTGGGTGTCCCCGTGGCAGTATGGGGGATTATAGGATATCTTTTTATATTTGTGATAATATGTTTTTCACTTAATAAAAAAGAAAAAAAAATGAGGGCGCTGTCAACCCTTTTTGTAATTGCATTCATCTTCAGCCTGATAAGCCTCTATCTTGGAATAATCTCTTCAGTTTATATAAACGCATACTGTATTGTGTGTGTTGCAAGCTGGATAATAAATTTTGCGCTTATGTATATGTTCTGGCTGATTAGACGACGTTATGAGACATCAAGTCTTATAGTCTCCATAAAAAATGATTTCAAATTTTGGAAAAATAAAAAAGTTACAATCCCAATACTCCTAATATTTTGTATCATGACTGGATCTCTTATATTTTTTTATCCCGGTTACTGGCATTATACACCACCTAAAAACAACATTGAGCTCCACACTGGGACAACAGATGATGGTTACCCATGGATAGGTGCTGAAAATCCTGAACTCACAATTGTAGAATTTTCAGATTATCTCTGCTTCCAATGCAAAAAAATGCACTTTTTTTTAAGAAGCCTTGTAGCCCAGCACCCTGACAAGTTACGCATAGTACACAGACACTTTCCAATGGACCACAAATTCAACCCTATTGTTAATGAACCTTTCCACTCTGGAGCAGGTGTTTTGTCTTTAATTGCAATATCTGCTATTGAACAAAATCGTTTTTGGGAAGCAAATGATTACCTTTACAATTATGATATGAGCAACAATGCAATATATTTAAGAGAAATTGCCAACGATTTAAATATTGAACTAAAAGTACTTCAGGAAAGTATTAATAAAGAAGAAAATCGATTAAAACTTTCAAAAGACATAATGTTTGGAATAAAACAAAAATTTAGCGGCACTCCGGCTTTTATGATCAATGGTCAAATATATATTGGCCAAATCCCTCCTAAAGTTATTCAATTGCTTGGTGAAAAATGAACTTTTTTTTAAAAAAAGTATTACCTTATGGATCACTCTTTTCCCTGACTTTAATAATTTTATTAATGTGTGCCGTACCACCAATCAGCAGAGATGCTTTAACCCATCATCTTGCTATTCCCAAGCTCTATATTCTGCATGGAGGGATTTATGAATTACCTGATATTATGTGTTCATATTACCCTGGGCTCCTTGACCTTATCTACTGCATACCAATGGTTTTTAATAATGATATTTTTCCAAAATATATTCATTTTTTCTTTGCTCTTTTAACTGCTCTTCTGATTTATATATATGTACAAAAAAAAATGAATCGGCTTTATGCATTATTAAGTATTCTTTTTTTTCTTTCACTTCCTGTTATTATCAAACTTTCAATAACTGTATATGTGGATCTTGGACTTATCTTTTTTTCTTTTGCTGCCCTGCTTTGCCTTTTAAAATGGCATGAAAACAACTTTCACAAATGGCTTTATCTTTCTGCAATTTGCTGTGGACTAGCTCTAAGCACAAAATACAATGGTTTATTAACTTTATTTTTATTAACATTTTTTACACCTGTTATTTATTTAAATAAAAATAAAAATAAAAAATATTCACAGCTCCAAGCTTGTTGGTATGGCTTTCTTTTTCTTCTTATCTCCCTGCTTATTTTTTCACCCTGGATGACTAAAAATTATAAATGGACTAAAAATCCCGTCTACCCACTTTATCAAAACTTTTTTAATGCACCTGCTAAAACCATAACCGATGATACTGATGATAACATTAAAAAGCTTTCTCTTAACCATTTTCATATACGTAAATATGTTTATAAGGAAACAGGATGGCAAACAATATCAATTCCTGTAAGAATTTTCTTTCAGGGAGAAGATGACAATCCAAAATACTTTGATGGCAGGTTAAACCCTCTTCTTTTTTTTCTACCATTTCTTGCATTTTTTAATTTTAAATCAAACAAATCACAATCGAAAGAATTTGAAAAGAAAATTCTTCTATCCTTCTCTATTCTGTATATTCTTATTGTATTTTTTCAGGTTGATATGCGCACCAGATGGGTTGGTCCTGCGATACCTCCACTTATTCTTCTATCATCGTTTGGGCTTGAAAATCTTTTCACAACTTTAAAATCTGATAAAATTAAAAATAATATCAATTATAAAATTTTATCTTCCGTGATAACCATATTGTTAGTTTCTATGTTTAGCTTGAATTTCATATACGCATATAACCTTTTTCAAAAAACTGACCCTTTACCATATATTTTTAACCAAATCACACGTGCGCAATATATTCAAAAATATCGATCTGAGTACTCAGCATTACAATTTGCCAACAATAACCTTAACAAAGATACAAAAATACTTGCATTTTTCTTAGGTGACCGGCGATATTACTCAAACCATGATATCAATTTTAATAGAGGATTATTTCAACAAATAGTCAAACGAGCAACTACCGAAGATGAAATTTTAAATGGATTAAAAAACAACAATTATACTGATCTGATCATTAACCATGCAAAGCTGAATAACTGGATTGGTTTGGAATTTAAAGAGAATGAAAAAAAATTAATTTCTCTTTTTTTTAATAATCATACAGATAAAATATTCAGCAAAGACGGTCATGGGCTTTATCACCTGAAATAAATATTATGAACATCTTGAATGACTGATAATGATAGGACCAAGAAGAGAGAAGACTGACAGATACCGCATTTCTGCTCCCGATCCAATAAGAGCAAAAGACATAAAATACGCAATTCCCGAGAGCCAAATCAACCAAAGGTATGTTCTTTTAACAGGGTCATGTTTTGAGTGTATTCCAAATATTGAGAAATAAAATACAAAAAAGTAAATCCACCCTTTACCAAGAAATCCAAGAACCATTGATGAATAATTGTTAGTTGAACATAAATAGTTAAAAAATTTAGACTGATTGACTCTATCAGTGAATTCCGAATCAATACGGTAATAGAAAAGCCCAAATTTGTTCTTTGTTATATCCTTGATACCGAGGAGGTATATAATACTTGATAATCTGTGATAAAAATAAGTCTTTGGATGTTTCAGGATGGTTTGAAACCAAACTTCTACAAGAGGTCTAAGAGGTTGCTGTGAACCACATCCTGACCATGGGGTTCCATACATCTTAAGAGGAGCGTTTTTGTTAACAAACAAAGGATCTGAATGATAAAGTGAAAAATATAATCGTATATTATCTAAAGATCCGCTTTCTCCGGGTTTCCTGAAATTATCAGGTATATACATTTGATTTTCAGAAATTGAAATCGAAGCAAGATCCCACAAGATACTGTATTGCCAGATATTGCATTTTTGTATATCTTTTTTGTTCAGGAACCAATTAGTGCTAAAGGTGATAATCAGCAATATAAAAAATATTAATAGAAACAATATCTTATATCCTTTTCCCATGACATAGGAAATGCGATCTGCACTCATACGTGCAACAACATAGAATGCAGGAATAGTAAGAAGGATTGCATTTTGACGGGTTGAGGCAATTAAAGTGGTTGACAAAATCATCAATATTGCGAATATCAATCGCTTATTTTTAAGAAAGATAAAGGTAGAACCGAGGCTTAAGGATAATAATGAAAGTGTCCAGATTTCTTTCCAGAGAAAAATAGAAGTTATCCATATCGGAGGTATGATAACTATGAGTAAAAACAAGATAACTTTTCTTAAAGTTTTGGTTTGTAAAGCATGCAGCACCATAGCAAGTCCAGACCATAGTA
Source organism: Desulfobacteraceae bacterium (assembly GCA_021107575.1). GTDB lineage: Bacteria > Desulfobacterota > Desulfobacteria > Desulfobacterales > Desulfobacteraceae > JAIOSM01. The sequence continues at coordinate 11,478 of JAIOSM010000345.1, forward strand.
TAATCTGCTGCAGTAATAAAATTGGTCCGGTGCTTTTAAAAAGATCATCAGATGCCCAATAAAGATAAGCCACAAATGGAGATTTCCAATCGTTCATTACAGGAAGTGAACGCTGTTTAGCAAACTGAAGAACTTCCCAGGTACCAACCCCCGGCCAAAACAATGCTGTCATTCCAACACATAGTGTCAAAACAAGTATTAACAGGGTGACAGCAGAAATATGATTAGAATCTTTAAGCATAATTACAAATAACCATCAAATGAATTTAATTCGTTTTGCAGCAAAAGCAACCATTCTTAACAATAGCCAACCATGTCGGAATCTACTAATACTGGTATCACCATAAGTTCGTTCCGTATATCGAATAGGCATTTCTACTATTTCTAAATTTAATTTTGATGCCCCAAAAAGGAGATCAAAATCACCAAAAGGATCAAAATCACCAAAATATGCTCTGCCCGCAGAGATTCTTTCATAATCCTTTTTAAAAACAACTTTTGTCCCACATAATGTATCTTTAATCCTCTGGTTTAAAAGCCAGGAAAAAGCCATACCAAAAAATTTATTACCTAACATATTTAAAAATCTCATAGCTTGTTTTTCCATGGGATAAATCAATCTGCAGCCATTTATAAATTCTCCCTTACCTGATGAAAGTGCTTGATAAAATTTAGGAAGATCTTCAGGAGGAACTGTCAAATCAGCATCGAGTATAATCAATATTTCACCTGTTGCATTTTTAAAACCTTTTTTAACGGCATCATATTTTCCTTCACCATCCTGATGGAATAGCTTGATGTCTTTATCAGGGTTAGAGTTGATAACAGATTGAATTTCATCTGATGTACCATCACTAGAATGGCCATCCACAAAAATAATTTCCTGATGTTTTCCAAATTTTGGTAGCCGCTTGATACAGGGCTTAATATTTCCTTGCTCGTTTTTAGTAGGCACCACTATAGTTGTTGAATATTCATTTTCTGCAACTTGATATGCTCTTGATCTTGCCACTAAATAACAACATAGATTGAGGTGATTCAAGCCAGGTAACGATGCTAAATAAGTATTGGCTATTTTTGATAAAACAGGTATGTTTTTTGGAATTAAAAGTCGATTCTGCTTTTTTACAACTTGAAAATTTGCAAGCATTAATAAATTATCAATATCCGCCATAGTGAGCCAATTTTGATGCCTTTGAGGCATTTTTAATTTGAATACTTCTGCTAATTTTAATAGGGGCTCCCACAAGAAATTATAATAAGAAATAATTATTCGGGTGTTTGGGTTGCAGAATTTATGCAGATTTAAAAATGCTTTTTCTATATCAACTAGATGACCTATTACATCAGATAAGATAATATAATCAAATTTTCTATCAAGACTTTCAAGAGACTCAATATCACCTGTTATGAATTTAATTTCAGGATATCTTTTTTGTGAAATATCTATCATTTTTGAGCTGAAATCCACTCCCACACCATAAGATGGTTTTAAACTGCTTAACAGATCTCCTGTTCCGCAGCCTAGCTCAAGAATAGAATGATTTTCAGGAATTAAAAATCGATGATATTTTTCTTTATCTTCATAATAATATTTATTCTTTTTTATCCATTTTAATCTATCAGATGATAAAATATCAAAACGTTCTTTTACTTTGGATTTAATGGAAGTAGGTAGGGTCATATATGAAAACATTCCTTTTATGAGTTTAAAGGGCGTACAGCTTTGATATGCAAAGAACCTGAAAACTCACATAAAAATGGAGCCTTTCAATCACTCTTCCGACTGAAGAAACAAAATCAATCAATTGTTCAGGCACAGAGGGATGCAACCAATCAAATGGCACTATCTTTATATTTTTAAAACCTGTTTTCTGTAGCGTACTACTGAATTGCCACCGAACAAATGCTGTTTCATCTGGAGATATATATGGGAGCAACCGCCTCAACTTGCGCTCCACAAAGACCTGAGGATTCAACATATTTGGCTCAGCAAAGCTCATTATGCCACCAGGTTTTAAAAGCCCATATATCCTTGAAAGTGCGTTATCCAATTCAAGATGATGCGATATTGAAGATCCAACAATAGCATCAAAAGGACCCTCTGCTTCACAGTCTTCAAACCGCTTTTCTAAAAAACGTATCTTCCCCTTTGGTAGCTTTCGCTCTTCTGCCTTCTTTAAAAGGGCTGCTGAAATATCTACCGCAGTAATAGAACATTCCGTTTTAGCGAACATTTCAGTAAACATTCCAGTTCCACAACCGATTTCTAATACATGTGAATCTTGTCCAAGCCGCGCTCCAATTTCAATAAGTTTAGCACGCCTCTTTGCACGCACACGACCAGCTAGGGTTCCCCATCCCCAGATTAATTCTGTATCACCTCCAGCGAGAAATTTTCCATGTTGAATTTCATGTTCTGATCGTTCACTCATCTTTCTGGTTCCTCATGAGCTTGATGTACTATTTTTACTCGAGCTTGCCTTATCTTTTCTATTGGATCTGAAATTAATCGTAGCAATATGTACGAAACTATTATTGTAAACAAAACTGCCAATATTCCTTTAGATTCTTGCCACCCAGCTACTGCTAAAAATGGAGATAAAAAAGTGATGACAAGGATATGTGTAATATAAACAGGATAGGACAACTCGCCTACTCTTGCATCGAACTTTGATGATTTTGAGAGTTCAAATATAAATGGTAAAGATAAACAACAAAACCCATAAAATAGCCAATTTATTATATGACCAAATCTTGCGCTATATATAAATTGGTAAAATATTACGACTAAAAAAAACAAGGTAGGAATAAAATATTTTAATCGCCATCCCATAAAATTAATCTCTAATATTTTATTTGCTTTATATAATCTGTATGAAACTGTTCCGAGTAAGAACAATACAAGTTCAGAGGGGAAAAATCTATATGTCCAAGGGTCGTTAGTGTAGCCAAGATAAAAGTATGTAAAAAGCCTTATTGATATGCTTAAAATAATTAACAACACAATAAAATGATTGCTTTTTCTTACGATAAAAGGAGCAATCAAATAAAACATCACCTCAATCCCTAAGCTCCACGCCTGAGGAACAAAAAGAAATTCCCAAAACATAGGGTCAGAAGTACTGAAATCACTAGTAAAATACATTACTCCGCTTTCTTGATTCATTCCAAGAAACATAACAATGTCTTGACCAAACAAAGCAATATTTGCAAATATTTGAAAAAATAGTGTTTGGATAGTCATTATGTCAAAATATTTTATGTATGGTGATAGCATAAGCCATTTGTGGGAAAAAACAGATGAAATTATGGATGCAAGAATAGTTAGACATAATACAACCCAGAACATGGGGTAGAGTCTTAAAAAACGATTTGATAAAAACAGTACATAGCTCCCTTTCCCAATATATTTTTCATCTAAAATCATTGTCATATAGAATCCTGAGATAATAAAGAAAACTTCAACGGCAACTATACCGCCAGTAAGGCGAATCCCAAAAATGCTATCTGAGTGTCCAATTACAACCGCAACCGCAAGAATTATCCTTAATATACCCACATGTAATTCCTTAAATGATGCCTAACAAATTATACAGACTCGCATATTATCAATTCTTCAATAAATTAATATCAAAGAATATTAGAGTTGTAAATAAACCTAATATTAAAATGGATGAAATCAAAAAGTTACCTTTTCAAGAACTACCACGAGTCTTGTCGAAAATAAAGCCGGTATTACATCACAAATTCTATCTATTACACGCATCATTGGAAAAGCTACAGTAGGATATAATTGTGGTTTGGAATATCCCCCTGAAAGAACATATGAAATTGCCGAGAGTCGCCTTTTTGTTTTTACATTCCATTGTGAAAGATGATTCTTGAATTCCTGATCAAAGAAAATTCTTGAAGCATTTGCTTGTGCGGCATAATAATCAATAATATCAGGATTCCACCCATCAGGAGCAGACCAATGTATGGGATCTTTCATACCAAGAGGTTCATGGTGGAATAAACCAAAAACAACAAATCCTAGCATACTAGTTAAACAAGGCTCAAAAATGATTACCCGACCTCTGGGCAATAATACACGGTGAAATTCTTTCAGAGCTGTACCTGGATATCGTAAATGGTGGAAAACATCAAAAAGTATCAAATCAGACACAGAATTATCAGCAAAAGACAGCCTGTAAGCATTCTCTTTATGATCAATCCATTCATTCAGAAACAGATCTGTACGAATACAATGTGGAATAATATGTTTAATATTTCCAATTCCTGATCCAAGTTCTACAACATGACCATTAGGAAGATTAGCAAGACGTTCAGCAATTAATATATAAAAAGCCTTGTATATCTGTCTAAGCAGAGGTTTATTTTTCCAATACTGTAAATTTTTTCTAATTTCCTTATTATGTTGGTGGATAGTTAACCCCTTTCTTTAACCCTGTCTAATATGCTCTATTTATGCCGAACCACAGTTTTATGTGATTGAGATATCATTTTATTATATTTGAAACTGATAAACCATGCAGAGATGATTCCCATTACAATAACAGGTATCATTTGCACAGCATGGTTAAACAGGTTAAAACCTGCGGCATCTATTTTTGCTATACCTAACACCGACATTGCAAAGATACCTCCTGCTTCCCATACACCCCAAAATCCTGGCACAGATGGAATTGCTATAAAAAAACATATTATAATCATGACAAAAGCTGCTTCCATAAAATTAATATCAATTCCGGCACATGCTTTTACAACAAAATAATAAGAACAAATTTGCAGGAACCAGATTATAAAAGAAAGCAAACTTATTTTTATTAAAATAATGGTGTTTTTTAACTGGTCAATCCCCTTTACTATATTTTCGAAAGCCTCTTCAAATTTTTTAAATAATTTTAAACCAAAAACCTTTTTTTTATTAATATAGAACACAAATAAAAGACATAAAAAAAGTATAACGGCTATTAAAGCCATATTTGACACATAATCGAACAACAATTGTCTGCTTAAAACATAGTCCCCGAATTTATATGATAGATCTTCAGGGATATGTATGAAAAAAATAAGGATAAAAAAGAAAGAAAGTAACATGACAAGGTCAAATAATCTTTCAACTGCAACGGTAGACAAAGCTTCAAACAGGGATATTTCAGGGTTCCTGCTTATCATTACCGGTCTTGCAATCTCACCTGCTCTACCCGGAATAATGCAATTGAGCATAAAGCCTGTCATAAGAATATGAAACGTTTTATGCAATTTTTCTTTCTTGTATAAAAGGATCTGCCATCTGACTGCTCTTAAAAAAAAACTTAAAATTGTTATAAACACAGATATAAATATTAAATAATAATTAACATTTATAAAATAAGAGAGGATATCGGTCAGAGGAACATTCCTGAATGCAAGCCAGAGGAAACCAAAGGAGAATATAAATCCCAATATTATAAAGAAATACTTTTTATAAAAAATCATAATAGAGATAAAACCTCAGATGCTTTATTTAATACTTGCTCAGGCTTGATAGCTTTCAAACAGAGATTGTTTCCATTACATGGTGATTTTCTGTGATTATAGGCAGTAAGGCATGGTGAGCATGAAATATCAGCTTGTATATTGGTAGCATTTGGATTTAAAGAGCCATATAAAACTGGTGTCTCTGGTCCAAATAATATTATACTTGGCAAAGATGTAAGACATGAAAAATGACCGGGGCCGCCATCATTTGTAATAAGAAGCTTTGAAAAAGTAAATAATATTAAGAGCTCATATACTGATCTTGTAAAACCAACCATATCGGCACAATAGGGACTTTTGCACGTGGCTAATATTTGTTCAGCAGGTTCTTTATCATGGGAGACACCTGTCACAGCAACACTATAGCCTGATTTTAAAAGAGACCTGGCCACGATGCAATAGTTCTCCACAGGCCATGCTCTTATGGGAAGCATCCCGCCTCCGGGGTTAATAATAACAATCGGTCGTTTAAGAAAATCAGAAAACTTGGATTCTATCCTGTCTTTGAAATTTGTTTTCTCTTTTTCAGATATAGTTATTTGAGGAACCTTGAAGTTATTATTATTTATTCTATTTTTATTCTTGGGGTATTCTTTAGACTCTAGAGCATCTGCAAGATTTAAAAATTGGCGTGATATGTGAATATATGGGTTGTATAAAACCTTCCTGTTAATATGATTGCCTCTGTAAAGGCCATCCTGTGTATGAGAATGAAAACCAACTCTAATTTTAGCACCGGAAAAATAAGAATATATACTGCTTATCCTTGCAAACAGCTCACAATCAATGATTGTGTCTGTTGCTATGGCTCTGAGATATCGGATTGATTTATAACTATCCAAAATAAATTTTATTAATGATGAATCATCTATAGTGATAATATTTTGTTCAGGTGCAAGATTCATAATTTTAATAATTTCATCATTTCTTTTTAATGTAAGGATATAGACATCACTGTTTGGATATTTTTCTTTTACTATTTGAATCATTGGGAAAGTCACGGTAAGGCTGCCCATCTCTGATAAAAGAATAATACAAATTTTATCAGGCTTTATTGTTTTCCTGCTTTTAAATGAAAAAAAATTAATAAGATCTATGAATCTACAAATCAATTGCCCTATAAAGCTATCAATTAATATTTTTGTATTAATTTTCATGGTTAACCTGTTTCAAGTATGTTGTTTCCCAATCTTTATGGCCTTTTATAATTAAGGAGCGAAAAATATGTTTTGAATTTATAATGCCGATTTTTTTTAATATTTTTTTAAAAATCATTTCAGCTTTTTTAAATTCTTTGCTCTCAACATAACTTTTAAACAATTGATAATCGTTATCTTTAACAAGTTTAATATTTTTCTCAAATATTAGGAGAAGCTGTTCTTGAGCTTTATTGGTTTTATTCTGATCAAGGAAAGAGCATAAAAGATAAAAATGTGGGGCTGGATGTTTTGGCTCCAAGGTTTGAGCTTTCTCAAATGAAATAATGGCCTTTGGCTTAAAATTTGCTGAATATAATGCTCTGCCCAATTTCGCCCATAAAGCAGCGTTGTCCGGCTTTACTTCCACAGCTTTTGAAAAATGAACAACTGCTTGTTTCATATCTCCTTGACCTGCGAATAATTCACCTAAAGCGTGATGTGCAAGAAAATTATTATCAATCACTTTAAGGGAATGCGTTAAGAGGGTTTCAGTGTTTTTCCAGGTTTTAATCTGATAAAAAGTATTAGGGACATAACAGCCTAAAATGATAACTGGAATTAATATAAGCCAAATGCTTTTGTAAGCTGATCTTGATACAAAGGCGTTAATCCCAAAAGAAAAAATTATAAAAAGACCTATAATTGGAATATATGTATACCTGTCTGCCATTGAAAAATCACCAATTTTGACAATCCCTATAACAGGTACAAGTGTTCCAAGAAACCAGAGCCACCCTGTTATTAAAAACTTCTGCCTTTTTGAAAAATAAATAAAAACTAACGTCAGTATAATAAGTAACAGAGCTGATAGACTTATAACGAGAAAGTCAAAATCTTTAACAGGATAAAATACACTAAGATTTTCAGGCCAAATTGTCTTCTTTATATAAACAGCATATGAAACGACACTATTTATAATTCTTTGACATATTGAATATCTCTCTAAAGAGACAAGACCTCCGCCTTGATCTTGAGCAAAAAGAGTAACTACAATTCCTGCAATGCTGATCAAAAAAAGAGGTATTTTTTCAGTAACTAAATTGATCCAGGAAGAATCTCTTTTTAAAGGCCAAAAATCAAGCAGTAAAAATGTAAAAGGCAATGTGACAATCATTGTCTTAGACATTATTCCCAACAAAAAAAAAGCAACTATCAAAAAATATCTTTTCCAATCAGGAGACTCTGTATAATAATAATAAGAAACTGTTGCTGTAAGCCAGAAAAAACCGCATAAGAGTTCTTTTCTTTCAGATATCCATGCAACAGTTTCTACATGAAGGGGATGAAGAGCAAAAAGGGCTGATATCAAGAAGCTTTCCCATGTTCTTTTCGTCATCAACGTAAACAGAAAAAAAACAAGAAGAGTGTTTAAAAGGTGTATGATAAGATTTGTTAAGAGATAACCGCCAGGCATTACACTATATATCTGGGTATCAAGCATATAGGAAAGCCAGGTTACAGGATGCCAGAATTCAGCCTCAAAACTGGTAAATGCCCAATAAATGTTTTCCAGTTTTAGCCCTGATTGCACATACTGGTTAGCAGTAACATAAACATGGTCATCTAATATTAAAAACTCATGATTAGAAAGTTGAGAATAAACCGAAAAAGTTAAAATTAGTACAAAGATTACAGATGCAAGAGTATATAATTTGTCTCTTGTGAAATCCATCTTATGATGAAAGGTCTTCATCCTGTTTACTTATACGATAGCGCATTGATCTCTGGCTTAAGCCAAGAAGATCTGCAGCTTTGTTCTTATTACGACCAGTAAGCTCCATTGCTTTGGTAAGGTAAGCGTTTTCAATTTTGGAAAGTATTTCATCTAAATCGACTCCCTGTTCCACATCTTCGGTATCAAATCGCTGGTCTTCAACTCCTTCAATCCATCTGCGCTTATTATTCAGGGAAAGAGTAAGGCTTTCCGGAAGAATTATATTGGTAGAGGAGAATGCAACACTTCTTTCAATTAAATTTTCAAGTTCTCTTACATTACCTGGGAAATCATAATGCTTAAGAAAATCAAGAGCATAGGATGAAAGTTTAACTATATTTTTATTCATTTTTTTAGAATATTTTTCTACAAAGTGCCTGGCAAGTAATTGAATATCACCTTTCCTCTCTCTTAATGGCGGAACTTTTATGGGGATAACATTAAGCCTGAAAAAAAGATCTTCACGGAAGTTTCCATTAATAACTTCCTGGTCAAGTTTTTTGTTTGATGCAGATATTATTCTTATGTCTACTGGTGTTTCTTTAACACTTCCTACTGGTTTTACAATAGTTTCCTGAACTGCTCGTAATAATTTAACCTGAAGCAAAGGAGAAAGCTCGCCTATTTCATCTAAAAATATTGTTCCTGTATGTGCGGCTTCAAACAGACCTATTTTATTAGTAATTGCCCCTGTGAATGCTCCCTTTACATGACCAAAAAATTCACTCTCCATTAAATTGTCGGGAATTCCACCACAATTTACAACAATAAATGGTTTATCAGCTCTATTGCTTTTGTCGTGTATCGCCTTTGCAATCAATTCTTTGCCGGTTCCACTCTCCCCTGTTATAAGAACGTTGGTCTGAGTGTCTGCAATCTGAACGATTTTTTCATAGATTAAAAGCATACCAGGAGCTTTGCCAATAATCTTATTAAAATGAATATTTTCTTCCAATTCTGAGGAAAGAGTCTCTTTCTCATGTTCCGGAGTTTTCAGTTCGAGAGCTCTTTTGATAGTCTGTCTCAATTCATCATTATCAAAAGGTTTTGGGACAAAATCATAGGCTCCGACATTCATTGCTTCGACTGCATTTTCTGTCGAAGAATAAGCTGATATCATTATAACAATTATTTCCTGATTTTTTTCTTTTGCCGCTTTTAATACTTCAATGCCATCAATATCTCCAAGCCTCATGTCGGTTAGAACAAGGTCATAATCCTTTTTCTCAATCAATTGTAATGCTTGTTTTCCATTACGGGCAGTTGAGACATTGTATCCTTCCCCGGTTAGAAGAACATCTAAAAATCCAACCATCGATCTTTCATCATCTACAACAAGTAATTCAATACTTTCACTTTTCATAAACAATATTTCCTTGAACCATTGTAAGAAACGTATCACCTTTTACTATAAGTCCTTTAAAAGGTGTGTTTTTGCTCTTTGAAAAAAACGTTAAAGGATCTATTTCAAATTCTATGTCTGGATCAATGATTGTAATGTCTGCCGTGACACCTTTTTCTATGCCAGCTTTAATGCCAAGAATTGATGCCGGGATTTTGCACATTTTTTCAATTAAATTCTCTATTGAAATTATCTCATCATGCACAAGTTTTAATGAAAGCGATAAAGAGGTCTCAAGTCCAACAATGCCAAAAGCTGCTTTATCAAACTCAAGATCTTTTTCAACTTCAGAATGAGGTGCATGATCTGTTGCAATCACATCTATTGTACCATCAGCAATGCCGTTAACTATGGCTTGTCTGTCCTGTTCTGATCTGAGGGGAGGATTCATTTTAGCAAAAGTATTGTAGCCTCTGACTGCCTCCTCGGTCAGCAGAAAATAATGTGGGGCTGTCTCGCAGGTTATACTCACACCATCATCTTTTGCCTGTCTTATGGCATCAACAGATTCTTTTGTACTGACATGACAAATATGAAGTTTCGCTCCTGTAACCCTGGCAAGATCTATATCTCTTTTAACAGCAACACTTTCTGCGGCATTTGGAATTCCTTTGATGCCAAGCTATGTTGAGACTCTCCCTTCGTTCATGGAACCATTATCAGCACGTTGTAAATCTTCTGCATGGGATAGAACAGGAAGGTTGAGTCCTTTTGCATATTCAAGG
>JAIOSM010000028.1 GCA_021107575.1 Desulfobacteraceae bacterium
CCTGGTATTTTTCTTCAGGATTTGGGTCATTAATGGTTTGATTCCCCCTGATATCTTTTAAAACTGTTAAAATTTGATTTAGGGAAATATTATTCTTCTCAAGAATATCTTTAACGTCACCTTTTAATGAAGCAAGAGCAAGAAAGAGATGTTCCACGCTTACATACTGATCCTTCATGTTTGAAGCTTCCTTAAAAGCTTTTTCAAGAACCTTTTGGGAATCCTTTGAAAGATAAACATTATCCTGACCAATATTCTGCCCGGTAATCTGTACAAGTTTAGCAAGTAAAGATTTTATCTCTTGCGCTATTTTATAATAGTCTGATCCGATTTTATTAAATATTGAAACAACAATGCCATCTTTATCTTCTATCATGGCATTAAACAAGTGGACAGGTCCGATTGCCTGGTGATTTTGCTGTGATGCCGTGGATTGAGCGTTTTCAATAACTTCCCGGCATTTTATAGTAAGCTTTTCAAGTTCCATTTTATTTACCCTTTCGATTATGCTATATGAGTTTTTATTACATATGATAAATAGTAATGCAAATTTACTCTATGTCAAGGGAAAAGGGTGTAAATCAAATGATACTTTTATTGTGTAAATGGAGCGCAATTAAAAGATTTTTCGCTAATTGTTTTCTTGGTCACACTGTTATACATTCTAATCGTTATTGTGTCATAGGCTTCTCTATATTTAAAAGTATATCGAATGGTAAAAATGATTGTATACAATAGCCCTTTACATGTTGAATCTTGTCTGTTTGTTGAAATTTAATTTGCCTTGCATCACAATATATTGTAAGTTTCTCTTTGTTGGAGTTGAAAGGAATTGTCATATATGTTGAATTTAAAAAAAAGTTTGATTCTAAGAATCACACTTCCAATTATAATACTGGTCATTGCATTGGGCGCAATACTTTACTTTTTTGTTCTGACACCAGTCTCAGAGTTTACAAAAAGAGATATAGAGCATGACCTGTTTTCTCTTTCAAAAAGGCTTTACAAGATTTGTGAGATAAACTCTGATTCTCGTCTTTTATCTGGCGTTGCTGATAATCCAGATGCTCTAAGTAGTGAACAGGCCCTGTCTCTTGATCAAATTCAAGACCTTTTCAGCAAGGAGAATCTTAAAGGTCTAATCTATGATATCAGGAAAAAAGAATTAATATTTCAAAATCATCTTCCACTATCCCCTGAAAAGCTTTTTAATCTGCACTCCGGGCCAGAAGATTTTATTGTTTTGAAAGTACAGGGAGATAATTCTTTTGCATATTTTTCCGATTTCAGACCGTGGAACTGGCAGATTGTTATTGTTAAAAACGCGGGAGATTATTCGACTTTGATTGCCAAGACCAAACGTATATATCTATATGCTTTTGGGTCATTAATGCTGTTAGCGCTTTTTTTGATTTTTTTTATATTTCAATCAATTCTCGGCCCTGTAAGGACAATTATAAATACTGTGCGTAAGCAACAAAACCCACGATACAAAGGGATTGATATATTTGAATTTCTCAGTGAGACTATATCTGATATGATGGATTCTATTAAGCAAAGCAAAGAAAAATATCAGATTCTTGTGGAGAATTCCAATCATCTTGTCTGGGAGATAGATCTATACTACAGATATACTTATGTCAGCCCAACTGTTCATACCATATTGGGTTACCTTCCTGATGAAATTCTTGGAAATACTCCGTTTTACTTTTTAGCCTCAGATGAGGCTGAGAGTGTCAGGCAGTATTATAAAGAAAAAATTGGTCAAGGATTGAATATTGAGGGACTTGTGAGTAACAATCTTCATAAAAAAGGGCATCTTGTTGTGCTTGAAACAATTGGAGTGCCGATTTTTAATAATAATGAAAAATTAGTGGGCTATCGAGGTATCAACAGAGATATTACAAAACGAGTGCGTGCAGAGGAAGATAAAATAAATGCTCAAAAAATTACAGCGGATCAGGCAAAACAAGCTCTGGTGGGCCGGGTAGCAGGGAAGATGGCGCATGATTTCAATAATTTATTAGGTATCATTATGGGCAATACTGAGCTTGCCCTTTTGGATTGCCAGGAAGAAGAAACAATTAAGACTCTTGAGCTAACCCTTGAACAGACATTGCAAGGTAAGAATCTTACAAAAAATTTGGTTGTATTTGCAAAAAATCAGGATCCCAAACAAGATTTTTTTAAGATCAGTAAAAAAATTGATTTTGTTTTAAGCCTGTTAAAAAAAGACCTTAATGGCATTGAATTGATAAAGGAAGATGCACCAGGAACGCCTGAGTTGCTTGCTGATCCAGGGATGATCGAGCATGTGCTTGTCAATCTTTTTCAAAACGCAATCCATGCTACGAGTAAATCTGAACATCCCAGAATTATTATTCGAACATACTGCGATGCTGATAATATCTGTTTTGAAATTGAAGACAATGGGTGTGGTATCCCAAAAGAACATCTAAAGAATATTTTTGAGCCTGCCTTCACCTTAAAGGGGAGTCAAGATGCTACAAACTCATACGAACACAGTATTAAAGGCACTGGATATGGTATGTCCAACGTAACAAAATATATTGAACAGCATAAGGGTGATATTACGCTTGAGTCAAAAGTCGGCTCAGGCAGTAAATTTATTATCAGGCTGCCGGTTATTAAAAAAGAATTGATAAAAGAAGAAACAATAGAGGCCGTAAAAGAAAACGTTTCCCATGGGAGACACATACTTCTTGTTGAAGACGAAGCAGCTATATCTAATGTGCAATACTTTGTACTGACACAAGAGCCTTGCAATCATAAAGTTGATATTGCAAAAAACGGTCAGGTTGCAATCGGTTTATTTGATAAAAACAAATATGATTTTATAAGTCTGGATTATATTCTTCCGGGGGGTATTAACGGGATGGATGTTTATAATTATATCAGAGAAACAGACAAAATTATCCCAATATTGTTTGTCTCCGGGAATATAGAATTTTTAGAGTCCATAGAGGAGCTAAAGCAACAAGATGCTAATGTTGATTACCTGTCAAAGCCCTGTCAGAATAAAGATTATGTTGACAATATAAATGGACTTCTGACAAGGGTATCGTGTAAATAAAGCTTGTTAGAGTCTGAAGGCTGATAAATTGGTTGTAGATATAGATGAAATAAGTAAAATTTGTAAACTGTATGGGATTAAAAATGTAGTGGATGTTACATTGTTAACCAGCGGATTTGCAAATCGTAATTATAAAGTTCAAACAGCAAAAGGCAGTTTTTTGTATCGTGTCTGTACCCAGCAGGAGGATATAAAAAATATTATCTATGAAATTGATATTCTTTTAGAATTACAAAGAGTTGATTTCCCTACAGCTTGTCTTATTCCTAAAAAAGATGGTAATTTTATTTCTGATTCAAAAGATGGAAAAGTTTTACTATATGAATTTAAAGAAGGATCAGAACCTGAACTTAATCATCAAACAGCTGAAGAAATTGCACAATGCGTTGCCAGACTTAATAGTTTTCAAGGCTTTGAAAAATATCCCCGCAAGAATATTATTCATATTGATTATTGTTTTGAGTTGATTAAAGGGTTTAAAACAGCGCCTTTTCAATATCCTGAGATATATTCATATTTTGAAGAACAGACAGAGTACCTTTTAGAACCGGTTTCTGAAGTTCTTCCCAAAGGATTAATCCATGGAGATGTTTTTCCTGATAATACTATTTTTAGAGATGGCAGATTATCAGCTCTTATTGATTTTGAAGAAGTATGCGTGGATAATTTATTAATGGAAATTGGAATGTGTATTAATGGATTTTGTTTTATCAATAACAAATTTGATTTTTCAATGATGGAGAGTTTTCTTATAGAATATAATAAGGTTAGACAAATTACAGAAAAAGAATTGGAACTTCTATATTATTATATTCAATGGGCAGCCCACGGCATGGTCTCATGGCATTTGCGTCATTATTTAATTTATAAAGAAAATGCAAAGCAGCTTGCAAGAGTGAATGAGTTAATGGAAAGAGTAAAAATATTACGACAGAATAAATTACCAGAATTTAAGAGGTTTAAATAGAATGGAAAATTCTCAATATAAGATACAAGGATTAGACTTGCATGATGTTTGTAAACGATTTGGCACTCCCCTTTACGTCTATGATGCAGATGTAATTAAACGCCAGTTTGAAAATTTCAGCAATGCTTTTTCAGGAATTGATCACAGGATTATGTATGCTGTGAAATCCTGTACTAATCTCAGCATCATGAAATATATGCGATTTTTGGGTGCAGGTATTGATACTGTGTCTATTCCAGAGATTAAAATGGGATTCAAAGTAGGGTTTAAGCCGGAAGAAATTGTTTTTACGCCCAATGTTGTGGAGTTCCATGAGATTAGAGAGGCAGTGGAATTTGGTGTGCCAATTAATATAGAAAACCTCCAGAATCTTGAAGCTTTTGGGAAAGAATTTAAAAGTGCTTATCCTGTCTGTATCCGTCTTAATCCCAATATGCTTTCAGAAATAGAGAGCGGGAGGGCAACTTCTCTTGATTTTGCATCAATCAATAAGGAACACTATGATGAAGTTGGAGAGCAGCAAGTTTCAGCCTGGCATAATCAATCTAAATTTGGTATCTCCCTGATGGAATTTGACAAGGTTTTAGAACTTGTCAAAAAATATAATATTAGAATTAATGGGCTCCATCTACACTCAAGCCACGTTATTTTAGATAAAAAAGTGTTTGCCAAAGGAGTTAAAATTGTTTTTGAAATTGCAAAATTATTTGATCATCTTGAATATGTTGATTTTGGTGGTGGGATTATGGTTAAGCATCACCCTGATGATATAGTTATTGAGCTTGATGAAACAGGCAGGATATTAAAAAAAGAATATGATAAATTTTGTGTTTCAATTGACAAAAGAATCAAAATCTGGTTTGAACCGGGAAGATATCTTATGAGCGAGGCAGGCTGTTTGCTTACAAAAGCAGTTGTTTTAAAAACTAATGGCTTTATCAATTTTGTTGGAACAAATACAGGCTTTAATCATCTTCTTCGTCCTATGATGTATGATGCATATCATGAGATAGTTAATCTAAGCAACCTTTGTGGAGAATTGGAAAAGTATAACATTGTAGGCAATCTATGTGAAATCGATAATATCGGGACTGAACGAATGTTAAACAAAGTTAGAAAAGATGATATTCTCATGATTAAAAATGCAGGTGCCTACGGATTCAGCATGTCTTCAAATTATAATACACGACCAAAACCGGCTGAAGTGTTAATCATCAATGGTAGAGCTGAGCTGATTCGTAAACGTGAAAACTTTGATGATCTGATTCGTAATCAAATTGAACTTGATTTTTAATTTATTTCATTCTTTCAAATGCAATAATCGCAGCGCCTAAAGCACCAACGATATCAGGTTTATCAGGTGTATGCACTTTCTCAATATTCATACTTTCAGCAACAGCTTTTACCACTCCTTTGTTACGTGCCACACCGCCGGACATGGATACGGTTAGACCATCAACATTTTTTGCAATTCTTTTAACAAGAGAACTGGTTCTTGTCGCAATAGACCGGTTAAGCCCCTTTGCAATCTCTTTTTGATCGGTGCCGCTTGCAATTAAGGATACTACTTCGCTTTCAGCAAACACCGTACACATGCTGCTTAAAACAAGATCACTTGTTGCACCTTTGTCCAGCTCGGCTAATTCATCAATATCCACTTCCAGGGCTCTTGCCATGGCTTCAAGGAACCTGCCGGTTCCTGCTGCACATTTATCATTCATGGCGAAATCCATTACATTTCCGTCTCTGTCAAGTTTTATTGCTTTGCTGTCCTGACCTCCTATATCAATGAGAATTCGTGTTTCAGGGATCACATGCTTTATACCTTTAGCATGGCAGGTGATCTCAGTTACTGCACCATCCCGCTCTTTCACTCTGGTTCTGCCATATCCTGTGGAAATAATCGAACCGATATCTTTTTCCAAAATTCCAGATAAATCAAGAACATTTTTTTTCGCCCGGGCAATAGATTCTATATTTTTTGCACCAGTCAGGATTACTGATGAGGATAAGATGTTTTTCTTTTCATCTATTAAAACTGCGTCACAGGAAAGGCTTCCAATATCAATACCAAGGAAATACATTAAATTTTCTCCTAAATTCTGATTTATTAATTTTTTAAGTAAGCATTTCTATAAAAGCTTCTATTCTGGTTTCAATTTGACCTTTGGCAAGGTTTCTCGAATCCACACAATCAATTTCAAGATTCAACACAGGTATATCAATCTCTTTTAGTCCTTTTGAAATTAATCCCCTGATACCTGTGCCCTGGCGACATCCCCAGTGACACGGGTTAATGGCACCATCAATCTGATATGATTTGGCAAGCTTCTGCATATGTTTGATTCGTTCAAAAGAGCTTAAACTGTACGGTATTGATATTATTCTCTTTGCAATACTTTCAAAAGGATTGTCAGGGTCCATCAGTTCCCAGGTGACATCATTGAGTTCATCCACAACAATTTCAGCACCAAGATCATCAAGCATACTATTGATTGGAAAGGGATACTGAATTCTGTTCTGTATCCACATGAGCCTTATTTTTTCTTTTGATTCAGTATGCTGATGAGTTTTTATTCTGTGATTCAGTTCATCTTTGAATGCCTGGCAAACATCAACACCCTGTTGAGTTGCCATTATAAGAGGAATGACCGTACTGAAATCTTTTAAAAAATTATTGTCCACCGGGGACGGTTTAGTTTTTGCAAGGTCATAGATATCTTTTATGAGTTTGGTTGAGTCATTAAAATATTCAAGTGCAATGCCAAGCTTTTCTTTTGATAAGGGTATCTTTGTATGAGCTTCAACAAAGCTGACCATTTCTTCAATCTGGGCTGTAAGAAATTTAACGGCCTCTTTTGTATAATTTTGGGGTACATTTAGAACAAAGAAGTCTTTTTTATATTGTTTTGCAAAATTTTCAACAATGGAAAGGCCTGCTGTGCACGGGCTGCTTGTCCCAATAATGAAATCAGGTTCGGGCATGACATTTTTTATCACTGCTCCCATAACAGCTCTGTGATAAGCACATGAATCTGTTGCAAATCCAGAGTCTTCAGCTTCTTCAATAAAGTCCCCAGCCATCTGAGTTGAAGATAGCATAGCGCCAACGAATTCGATAAAACAAGGAGTGACCCCCATGGAACTTAGGAGATCAAAAGGCGCAGTTACGCCGCACCATGCAACCTTCTCATTTTCAGAATATAGTTTTCTTCCAAGCTTGGATATTTGAAGAACATATTTTCTCCTTGCATTGATACCGTCGGGATCCTGGTTAATCTTTTCAGTTATGCCTTTTACAATATCATCAAAATATTCATACATCATATTACACCCCCAACATCTCTGTAAATGCTTCTATTCTTGTTTGCTGTTGCCCCAGAGAGCCCATGGTACAGTCACTTTCGATCATGAGGAATGGAATGGATTCATCCTGAAGGGCTTGTCTGATCATTGGAATTCTTGCAAGATACGGGTCACAGAATTTTAAGGTAAAGCCTATAACCCCTTTTGCATTACTTTCTTTTGCCTGTTGAGCAATCTTTTGTGCTATGCCGCCAGGCTTTGTTGTGTCCATGGTACGGGCACAGGACATTTGGTCAAGATAGGAAATCGCAAGGGATTTGAAAATATTGTCATCAGCGTCAGTATCAATTTTTGAAACAAATCTTGAACTGGTGCAAAAATCACTGGCAGTGACATACATGTTCCATTTTTCAAACAGGTCATACACTTTTGGGTCAAACAAGAGATTACCAAAAACAAAAACAGGAGACAGCCCGTTTTTAGCAGTAGTCCCAGGTTCAATTTTATTTTTTATCATTGAAAGCGCCTTGTCAGTAGAATCAGTTGCAGCAGTATTAATAATTTTTTGAAGCTCAGAAATGTATCCAGGAAAATAATTTTGAGAGATATTTTCCTCAATTTTTTTTACTGAATCAGCAAGGCTATTCCATGTATCGATTTTTTCCTCTATCTCTGTTAAAGAAAAAGCTTTGTTGTTCCATTGGAAAAGAGTTGTAGCCAGGCGTTCATATTCTTTAGCAAGGAAATCAAGGCTTAAGTTGTTATTTACAGATGGAAGGTCTATCAGGATTGTTTTGTCATTAGGTCTTGTTTCATGCCAGGCATCTGAAAGCCGGCGCATGGAATCACATGAATTAATAAAAAACATACCTGAAAGATAAGGTAGATAATCAGCAAGGGCACGGTCAAGAACTTTCTTGATATGGGGGCACAAATTATCATGAAGCAAGTGTCCTGCCTGATCCGGTGCTTTTGATTCAGGGAAAATTCTAAAAGGGGAGAATCCAGCAGCCTCAATTAATGGGACCGGTGTGTAGGCGCAGGTGAACCCGATTTTTCCATTCATTTTAATTCCTCCTTACTGCAATTTATGAGAATGTTACGAAGCACATTTTTTGTGGTTTCAATATCTTTTTTTGCTATGCTGCCAAAGGCTTTTTCAAGAGTGTCTGATACCACTTTAGTTGCCGGAATTTCTGCCTCAACACCTTTTTGTGTCAAATAAATTCTGTGTGCTCTTCTGTCGTTAGGATCAGGTTTCCGTTGAGCAAGCCCGTCTCTTTCCATACGGTCTATGAGTCCTGTCATAGTCGATGGTTCAAGTCCTGCTCTTTTCCCAAGTTCATTTGCCTTAAGCCCGTCTTCAGCCCATAAGGAGAGCAAAACTCCAAGATAAGAAGGCCTAATCGTGCTGATCCCTTTGTCTACAAATCCTTTTTTTAATTGGGATGTAACTGTAAGGGTCGCTCTGGAAATCAAATAATACGGGCAGTCTGGTGGGAGTTGAAAATTCATTTTATACCTCTCTTAAGTATTATACTAATCCATATATTACGTATCCGTAATATATTGTCAAGAACTAAATTAGATTTTTCTTTAGAGCCTTTGATTTTGTTGTTGTGATCCTGTAGGAATTGTTGATGTGCTTATTTGGATATTCTCGATTTTCCAGTGAAAACATATAACCTGTTATCCCTCACCGAGGCAAGGGTTATGTCAATGCTTTCTCCTAATTCAACAGCAAGAGCTGTGGGTCTTGCCATACTTATAATCAATTCAATTTTTGCCCGGGCGCATTTTTGCACCATTTCATAGCTTGCTCTTGAAGATAAAAGGGCAATAGAAGCATCTGTCAGTTTGTTTTTAAGGAACAGAGTTCCAATGGTCTTGTCAAGAGCATTGTGTCTGCCCACATCCTCTGCTTCCGATATATTTTTTAAGTTTTTGTCAAATAAAGCAACAGCATGGGAAGAAAAACACCTTTTTCTCAGTTTTTGAATATCTTTCATTTGAGCAACTATACTCATTGCCTGAGCAAGGGAAATGGCAAATGTCGGGTCTAAGTGTGTCAAATTATTTGTTAGATCATCAATTATTTCCCTGCCGCATAATCCACAGCCTGTCTGGCTGATATATGCTTTTTTACCAAGAAGGTGAGAAATTTTTTTTGCCCGCTCCTGAGTCAGCTTGACTGCAACAACGTTGGAATCATCACCATCACAAAGAGCAATATCCGCAATGTCAGAAGGAGTATCAATAATGCCTTCAGCAAGACAAAACCCTGCTGCGTGAGCGTTTTCATGACCGGGTGTACGCATGATTACAGCATAGTTATCACCTTGAATGTTTATAGATAACGGCTCTTCAGCAATAAGTTCACGCTCTGTTACTCTTTGTTGTCCGGGAAGGTAATAAACGGTATTATGTTTTTTCAGCATTTTATCATAATTCATAGAATAAAATTAATATAACCCTGTATAAAGTCAAGGAAATAAATGCCGGAATGTGATATTAAAGTAAAAAAAAGTGACAACATTATAAAGATAAATAGGAACAAGAGCAATTATGAGTTTCAAAATAAAGTTGCAAGATGCTGTTAAGACAGAAACGCTGGACCAGGATAAGATCATATCACCTCAAAAAACAGTTGATAGATTTAAAGAAAAATCAGCCAGGCTCAATCTTAATATTTTAAGCAAAACAGAAAGAATAGATAATGGCAGGCTTGATATACCCGTCTTTTTCAGCGAATGCGGTTCTGATGCAAAGGATATTATAGGAACTAATAAGCAGATGGGCAAAGGTGCAACCCCTGAGCAGGCTGAAGCAAGTGCTGTAATGGAGCTTGCAGAGAGGTTCAGCTTTTTTAGTTTTGTAAATAATGCTGATAATTTTTTTACAGATACATATAAAAATGTAGAAAAAAATGCTTTACCATTTTCCATGATACTTCAATCAGTGCATGATGAAGAAGGTGATACTGAAGCAAAAAGAAAAATTTTTGAGAATCTTCCGCTGAAATGGACTCAAGGTTATAACCTTACACAAAAAAAAGAAGTGCTTGTTCCATTTAACTGGTTTTATATGATTAATGAATTTAATGGTCCCTGTGCAGGCAACTGTGCTGAAGAGGCTATCAGTCAGGGAATATGCGAGGTAGTAGAGCGTCATGCCTCATCACTGATCAGCCAGGGCAGATTGAGTGTTCCCGGAATTGATCCTGATTCTGCAACAGATCCCATGGTTATAGAAATGCTTGCAAAATACAAAAAAGCCGGTATCTCCCTTTATATTTCAGACTTTACGCAGGATATGGGTATACCTACTGTGGGAGTTATGGCTTATGATGAATCAACATTTCCTGTAATGAGTGAAATCGTCTGGACAGCCGGCACCACACCAAACCCGGAAAAAGCTCTGAGCCGTGCTCTTAGTGAAACTGCCCAGCTTGCAGGTGATTTTAATACCGGGTCTAATTTTGTTGCAAGCGGGCTGCCAAAGTTTGACTCTCTTGAAGAGGCAGATTATATTACGCATCCTGAAAAAATTATCCCTATTAATGATTTGCCTGACGAATCAAATAATAATATTAAAATCGAAATTGAAAGCATGGTTTCAGTGCTTGCAAAAAAAGGCATGGACGTAATCTTGATTAACGTGATGCATAAAGGGCTAGAAATTCCAGCATTTTATACAATAATTCCCGGAGCCCATTTTCGGGAACGAGCTGTAGATGCTAGCGTTGGAATGTTTTCTGCAAGGTTGATTACTGAAAGCTTTGAACCTGAAGAAGCGCTTTTAAAACTTGATGCAATAGAAGAATTGCTTCCGGGAAAATATTACACTAACTTTTATAAAGGGCTTTCTTTCCTATCACTGCATGATAATAACTCTGCTCTCAAACATTTTAAAACTGCCCTTGATCTTGAGCCTGCAAAAATGAATATCCCTGACATCTGCTCTTACATGGGGCTTTGCCTGAAAGATATGGAGCAATATGAAAAAGCATTAAAAGTTCTTGCAAGGGGCGTAGCAATTGATGGACAGCGCACTGATATTCATAATTTAATTGGTTTTTGCCATTTTAAAATGAAAAATCATGAACAGGCAATTAAAAGTTTTAAAAGAGTTATCTCAATTGATCCAAGTTCAGGCATAGATTATGCCAATGTTGCATCTAATTATCGTGATATGGGCAATTCTAAAGCTGCAATTAAATATTACGAAATGGCCCTTCAGATTGATCCATCCATATCTTTTGCAAGAGATAGCCTCGATAGATTAAAATCTGATAAGTAATAATATTAAATTAAAAATTATGCATAATCCCTTTTTGTTTTGTTAGAAAAGTGTGCAGGCTGTAAACCAGTAAAACCATACAGAATGCTACATGGGTCATATCAATAAAAATAATAAAATTTAGAGAAAAAGGCGTACCTGTAAAATTTTTAATCATAATTAGAATACCAGTGATTATAAGTACGGATAGCATTGCTAATTTTGCATAGCCTGACGGAGTAATTTTTAATGTTTTATTCTTTTTAAAAATATTATCGAAAATAATATAAAAGATTAAACTCATTAAAACTATTGCAGCACAGTAGTGAACAGCATTTGTTATATAGAATTTTCCAAGCCATTCAAGATACGGTATATCAGCAATATAGTATCTTTTATATATGGGCATCTGACCAAACCCTGTAAGAGCAAGAAAGAAAATGGAAAGAGAGTATAGAGATTGCAGTATTTTTGTTTGCATTTGTATTATTTCTCCTCTTTTGTTGTTTTGTAAAATTTGCCAAATGCAGCCGCAGCACCGGCAATCGGTGCTATAAGCATTGCCAGGGTGAGGTTGTTTCCCATGGACATCATATCTTTTACTTTGCTTAAGTGGGGTTTTCCTTTGCCTTTTTCAATAGCATCATTTAATTGATCAAATGGTACAGGAGAGACATATATTGTATTGGTACCACCATTTTCATGTTCCCCGTAAATATATCCATTGGTAGCTTTGGCAAGCTGGTGTGCCTGTTTAATTATTTCATCTCTTGGACCAATGGTTTGAACATCTTCAGGGCAGGCTGTAATACAGGCAGGGAGCTCACCATCCGCAATCTTATCATAACATCTGTCACACTTATACATGACTCCATTTCCTGCAAAGGCCGGCATCAGATCAAGATAGATTCCAACGCCTGTTTGTCTTTGAGGAATATCCCAGGGGCAGACTTTGTTACATTTAGAGCCTCCAAGGCATATATCAGAATCAATTTTGGATATTCCATTATCAAGCTGTTGAGCTGCTCCCCAGGGACAGAGTTTTACACAGGGAGGATTAACACAGTGCATACATCTTCTGGGAATGGTTAGATCTTGTTCTTTCCCATTAATTTTGACTGTGGCCGATTGTATGTAAAGCCAGGTGTAGGGGGTTAATCTGTCTGTAACATCTCTTTTTTGTGACCAGTCCTGCACAGGAACACGGTTTGGATACATTTTCGGGAATGGTTTTTTAGGCTCAGGTTGTTTTTTTGCATTTACCTCTTTACAGGCAAAGACACATTCTTCACATCCTATACATTTACTTATATCTATCATGGTGGCAATGGGTTCGCCTCCGTCCATTGCCTGGGCAGTCCTTGCAATAGTA
>JAIOSM010000157.1 GCA_021107575.1 Desulfobacteraceae bacterium
CTGGCTTTGGTACAAAAAAGCCTGAATCGCCTGAGCTTTCCAATATCAGCATTGAAGAATTAATAACAGAAGGGCAACAAGTTCTTGTCCAGGTTGCAAAATCGCCCATAGGGAGTAAAGGACCAAGGGTTACAACACATCTCTCTTTCCCGGGCAGATATATTGTTTTAATGCCATATGTTGATCATATCGGAATTTCAAGAAAAATAGTTAATGAGGTTGAGAGAAAGAGGCTCAGAGAGCTTATCTTGTCTGCCAGAGATAACAAGTATGGTTATATATTGCGAACAGCAGCAGAAGGTATAGATGCAGACCTGCTCAAAAAGGAGATTTCGTTTATAACAAAGACCTGGGAAGAAGTTCAGATGAGAAATCAGGAAAAATCTGCCCCTGCTCTTATTTACAGAGATCTTTCAATAACGTTCAGAGCAGTGAGAGACCTTCTTACAGATGACGCAGATAAGCTTGTCATAGATTCTAAGGATGAGTATGAAAAGGTTCAGGATTTTTTAGCAAAATATATGCCTGATTTTAACCTTTCAATTGAGTTATATAAAGGTAAAGAGCCAATTTTTGATGCTTATAATCTTGAAACTGATATTGAAAGGGCTTTAAAAAAAAGAGTATGGCTTAAATCAGGCGGGTATATCATAATAGAACAGACAGAGGCCTTGGTAGCTATTGATGTCAATACCGGCCGGTATGTGGGCGGGCATAATTTTGATGAGACTATCTTAAAGACAAATCTTGAAGCTGTAAAAGAGATTGCATATCAGATTCGATTGCGAAATATTGGTGGTATTATTATCATTGATTTTATTGATATGAAAAAAGAGCATCATAAAGAGAAAGTCACGGTTTTACTTGCTGAGAAAGTAAAAAAAGATAAAAGTCAGATAAATATACTCCCCTTGTCAGAGTTAGGACTTGTTCAAATGACAAGAAAAAGGACAAGGAAAAATTTGAAAAAAACCCTTAATGAGCCGTGCTTTTATTGTGGCGGTGATGGGATGTTATTATCTGGTAAATCAATATGCCATAAAATTTATAGAGATCTTATAAACGAAGCTGGTGATATGATGGGTAACCAGTTTACAGTAAAGGCCCACCCTGAGATTGCAAGGCTTCTTCATGGGGAGGAAAAACATCTTATGAATGCTCTTGAAAAACAATTTCAAAAGCCTATTGCGATTTATCCTGATGCTAATTACCATATGGAAGAGTATCACATTTTTGAAACTATGATTCAACAATAGTCAGGGTCTTGTAAATAGAATCAAGCATGAACAATAAGATTTGGATTAAAAAAATGGTAACTTTGATTTACAAATTTTAAAAAATAGGTTAAGTAAAAAATCAGCAGAGTTTAGGGTTACATATTTTTACTGTCATTCAATTTGTAATATTTGATTATATTTTCATGGAAGGATGGGCAATGGGCAAGGAAATAGGTGTAATTACAGATACTACTGTAGATTTACCAAAGGGAATTGCAAAAAAAAGAGGTATCCAGGTAATTCCTATTAATATTTTGATTAATGATGAGCCTAAACTTCACGGGGTAGATATCATTAATCAGGAAGTAGTTGAGCATTTATTCCAAAAAGATGATGTAAGTACTGAACCACCTACACCCCACAGATATTCTTCAGCATATAAAAAAGCAAATGAAGTATGCGATGAAATTTATTCACTGCATGTATCCAGTGACCTTTCAAAATGTTATGCTAACGCAAAGCGCGGTTTGAAATTGTTTGCGAAGAAGCAAAAGCCGGAAGACAAAGGCATTCTCATTCCAAACAGTATTAAAATTATTGATACAAGAGCAGTAAGTATTAGCCAGGGTCAGATTGTGAACAGAATCGCAAGTATAATAAAAACTAATCATGATTCAGCAAAACTTGATAAATATATTAAATGGCTTATTAAAAAGACCATGATGTTTTTTGTTGTTGATGATCTATATTGGCTTAAAAGGGCTGGTAAACTTAACATGTTTTCAAGTTTTTTTGGGACAATACTTGATGTTAAACCTATTATCAAGCTTGAGGACGGGTTACTTGTGCCTATAGATAAACCCAAAGGTAAAGATAATGCAATTGACAGTATGATCAGGATTGTTGAGGAATCAACTCCAAAATATAAAAGAGGCGTTGAAATATGGGTTGGTCATTCTACTTCAATTCTGGATGCAAAACATATTTGCAAACAACTTGCTGCAAGTTTTAAAATAGAAGAAAAAAGAATTCCAATAATAGAACTTGGACCTACCATCACTGCACATACAGGCCCTGGTGTAGTATGTGTCAGTATTCTTCCCAAATAGTAGAGTCTGCTTTTTTAAACTTAAAAATAAAGCTGCTGTATTTGTTCCTGCCTGTTTGTTTTCTTTTAAGTAAATTCTGGTTTGTATTTTTTATACTTGAATAATTTTTCTTTGTTATTATTTTAATAGCTACGATTTTTGAAAATCCTTAAGGGTTTAAAAAAACGATTGATAATAGATTGTAAGTACATATATAATTACAATTTTGTGCTTTAATATAAATGGTTACAAAAAGTAGAAGGATACAAAAAAAATGTTTGGTGAAACAATCTCATATAATGCAGCTTTTTTAGCAGGGCTTTTGTCTTTTTTCTCTCCGTGTATTTTGCCCTTGATTCCTGCATATTTTACGTTTATTACAGGCCTTTCCATTGATGAACTTACAGAAAGTGCAAAGGAGACAAGAAAGAAAGTAATTTTGTCCACACTTGTCTATGTGGCTGGTTTTTCATTTGTTTTTATCATGATGGGGGCATCTGCTTCTTTATTTGGCAATATCATGCAGGAATATTCATGGGTGGTGAGATATCTGGGCGGAGCAATCATTATTGTTTTCAGCCTTCACCTTCTTGGGATAATCAATATTAAAGGACTTAATTTTGAAAAAAAATTTCATGTCAAGGAAAAGCCGATACATCTCATTGGGGTTTTCGCCATTGGTATGGCTTTTGGAGCAGGCTGGAGTCCATGTATAGGACCTATTTTAGGCTCTATACTTATAGTTGCTTCAAATCAGGAAACTATATTTAACGGGATGGCGCTTTTGGCTTTATATTCTTTAGGCATAGCAATTCCTTTTATTCTAATTTCAATTTTTATTACCAGGATGGTTGAAACCATTAAACGAGCAACAAAGTTTATAATATACATTAACAAAGCAACAGGTGTTTTGCTATTTGTTGTAGGTATTCTTTTGATAACAGATACATTTAAATTACTAGGCAGTATATAAAGGAGATTGGTGTTCATGAAAAAGCAGGGATTGTTTTTATTAATTACTTTATTGATTTTTTGCATGTTCTTGCCTGTCCAGGGTTTTACAGCAGAAAAGGTAGATTTTAAAACTTATGATAAAGGGATCAAGCTTGTAAAGAGTTTAAATAAAAAAGCTTTTATTGATTTTCACGCTGACTGGTGTAAATATTGTATAAAAATGGAGAAAGAAGTCTTCACCAATCAGAAGGTTATAGAGTATCTTAATGACAATTTCATTGCTATTACAGTAGATACAGAAAATGAACAGAAAATTGCTTCAAAATATAAGATAAAAGGTCTTCCTCAACTTTATTTTTTACTGGAAGATGGTTCGCCGATAAAGTATCGCCCAGGCTATGTTGAAGCAGAAGAGCTTTTGCAAGCACTAAAATATATCAACACTGACAGCTATAAAAAAATGAGGTTTTCAGATTTTGTCAAAAAGAATTAGCAGAGCAAGGGGAGCTGATATTATGAATAAGAATTTTAAATATACAATAATCATAACATTTTTAATTATTATCTTTTCTGGATTTGCTTATGCTGAGTCTGCGTACGTAACAGATATTACAAAAATTACCATGCGTACTGCACCAGATAGTGAGAATAAAATAATACAAATGCTTGAATCAGGCTCGCGTGTTAATATTCTTGAACGATCTGGAGCCTGGTCAAAAGTTAGAGCAAAAAATGGCAAAGAGGGTTGGGCTTTGACCAGGTTTTTAGTAAACAAAAAACCTGCTGTTATTCTGGTAGATGGATTTACGAGAGAGAATAAGAGACTTGCCAGTCAAGTTGAAACTTTAAAAATTGAGAATAAAAGTATTACAGAAATCAATAAAAAATTTGCAGATTTTGAAGAAAAATATATTGAATTGGAAAAAAAATCAAAAGGATTTTTTGAACTTGAAAAAAAATATCAGACTATTTTGAAGAAATTTGAACACCAGCAGGAAATAATTTTAGACTTTGAAGATAGTTATAAAAATAAAATAATGATATGGTTTTTAATTGGAGCCGGTGTTTTCGTGTTTGGAGTTTTACTTGGCATGGGTGCTAAAAAGAACCGGAGAAGTTATTTGAGATGATTCACAAAACAGATTTTCTTGTGATTGGCAGTGGAATTGCCGGACTTAATTTTGCACTTCTGGCTGCTGATAAGGGTAAAGTTACCATCATTACCAAAAAGAAAGTCAACAAGACTAATACTGCTCTTGCCCAGGGTGGGGTGGCTGCAGTGATGAGCAAAAATGACTCGTTTGATCTCCATGTTGAGGATACACTTGCAGCCGGCGCAGGTCTTTGTAACCGTGAAGTAGTTGAAATGGTCATTCAGGATGCTCCTGCCATGATAAAGGATTTAGTGGACAAAGGGGCAAGGTTTAATAAAAAAAAAGGCTCTGCAACAGAATTTGCCATGGGACAGGAAGGCGGCCATTCAAGAAAGAGAATAGTCCATGCCCATGATCTTACAGGCAAAGAGATTGAAGATGTTCTTGTGGAGCATTCTTATGCCCATGAGAATATTGAAATTCTTGAGAATCATATAGCAGTTAATCTTATAACACATTCAAAAAGTATCAGAAGCGGCACGTTGGTTACAGATTATGAGAAACAATGCTGTGGAGCGTATGTATTAAATAATGAGACAGGAGAAATTGAAACTTTCCATGCAAGCATTGTTTTGATAGCAGCAGGTGGTGCCGGTAAAGTATATCTATACACAAGCAACCCAGATATTGCAGCAGGAGATGGTGTTGCTATGGCATACAGGGCAGGGGCAAGTGTAGCAAATCTTGAGTTTGTTCAGTTTCATCCCACATGTCTTTATCACCCTAAGGCCAAAAATTTTTTAATATCTGAAGCAGTCAGAGGCGAAGGAGCTATTCTTAAGGATATCCGGGGCAATGAATTTATGCAAAAATATTCATCTGACAAAGAACTCGCCTGCAGGGACGTTGTGGCAAGAGCAATAGATAATGAGATGAAGGTAAATGGAGATGAGTTTGTATACCTTGATATATCCCATAAAGAAACTGATTTTATAAAAAAGAGATTTCCAAATATCTATGGCAATTGTTTAAGGTTTGGTATTGATATTACAAAAGAACCAATTCCTGTTGTGCCTGCAGCACACTATATGTGTGGAGGAGTTTCGACCGGCTTGTCAGGACAGACTGATATTAAAAGACTTTATGTGGCAGGGGAAGCTGCGTGCACCGGCCTTCATGGCGCAAACCGCCTTGCAAGCAACTCTCTTCTTGAAGCACTTGTTTATTCCAAAAATGCTGCTCAGGCTGCCATCAAAGAGATTGCCTCTCTTGATATCAAATCAGAACCAGAACCTTTGCCCTGGGACAAAATGGGTACTGACGACAGTGATGAGGCAATTGTTGTTGCGCAAAACTGGGATGAGATTCGGAGGTTGATGTGGAACTATGTTGGAATTGTACGAACTGATAAGCGTCTTTCCCGGGCTTTGAGAAGAATTGAAAATATCCAGCAGGAAATTCATGAATATTATTGGAATTTTAAAATCACTTCAGACCTTGTGGAGCTTCGAAACCTTGCCACTGTAGCAGAGCTAATAATCAGATCAGCTTTAATAAGAAAAGAAAGCCGGGGGTTGCATTATAATCTTGAATACCCTGAAAGAGATGATGCTAACTGGCTTAAAAATACAATACTTAAAAAAAAAATTAATAAGCTTTTTGAATAGTTTGTGATTTATTTCAGCATTTCAATATATGAAAAGGGCGATTTTAAGACTTAAAAATCACCCGGTATGAGAGTCAGTGAATATTCTATATTTCCCTTCCAGAGCGAGAATCTGAATTATTATAATATTCCATCCTATCTTTAATTTTGTCTGTAATGGTTTGCTTTTGTTTATTATTAAGAGAGTTATAAAAATTTGTAAATAAAGCTAAATTTTCTGACACTGAATCTGACATTAACTCTATATTAGCCTGGGCTTTTTCAGTTATTATTGTGAGATTCGGGTTTTCTTTGTCAAATTCAGCCATGATTTGTGTTTTAAATTCCATTTTTGTTTTTAAACCTGTGTTCATTGTTTCCTCTAATTGAAAGCGGAAAGTATTATATTGCTGTTGCTGTGCTTCAGATAAATCAAGGGCTTTAGCTCCTTTGTCCAGGCGCCAAAGCATGAAACTTCCAATTTCTCTCTGCATAAATGGTGGCATCCCTCTTTTGTGGAATCTATGATAACCCATTGGACCATGCATCGGACCAAGTCCATAGGCACCTGTGATCATCACAAAACTAAACCCTGAAGCGACAATTACTAAAAGTGAAATACTTACGATTACCAATGTTTTTTTCTTTTTTGTCATTTTCAACCTCCTTGTTTCAATTAGTTTAATGTTAAATCCTTTTTTAAGCCCTTATTTTTTGAGACTGGTTCAATAATAGATGAAAAATGTAAATCAAATATTTTCAACTTGTAAAAAAATGTAAATTAGTTGTAAAAGGTAAATATGACAAAAAAAATTCTGATTATAGATGATGACATAAAACTTATTGAACTTCTTTCAGAGTATCTTGGAGGAAACCAATTTGATGTTTTTTATATCTTTGACGGCATGAATGCTGTTGCTGAGATAAGAAAACATATGCCTGATTTGATCATTTTAGATTATATGATGCCTGGTAAAGATGGCCTTGAGGTTTTAAGAGATATACGGATGCATCATGATTTGCCTGTTATTATGCTTACTGCTAAAGGTGATGATACAGATAGAATTGTAGGTCTTGAACTGGGTGCAGATGATTATCTTTCAAAACCATTTAATCCAAGAGAGCTTCTTGCAAGAATCAAGGCTGTCCTTCGCCGTCATGGCACACCTTTGTCAAATGGTTTGCAAAATAAAGATCTTGTCATTCGATCAGGTGACCTTATACTTAATCAAGCTGCTCATACTATTGAAGTTAATAACAATATTATTGATCTCTCAACAACTGAGTTTAAAATACTTGAAGTGTTGATGAAAAATCCTAACAGGGTTTTAAGCCGTGATCAGATCATGAATATGGCACAGGGAAAAGATTTTATGGCATTTGACAGAAGTATTGATATTCACATAAGTAAATTAAGATCTAAAATAGAAACAGACCCGACAACACCCAAAAGAATCAAAACAATCTGGGGAACTGGGTATATGTTTGTGGAATTTTCATGAAATTAAAAAGTCTTTATAGCAAACTACTCCTGTCCTTTTTAGGTGTATTATTTATTACAATAGTGCTGATTATTATTTTATCTATTATTACCGCAGGAAGATCTTTTCAACGTCATATAGACAAACAATCGATTGCAAGGCTGGTAATTTTCAAAAACATGATTCAGGAAAAAGTAGATCAGAATCCATTGATACCTATTGAACAAAACAATGAGGTTAATAAGTTACTGCAGACACTTTCTGACCTTGTTGATATCAAAATATGGGTAACAGCGCCTGATAAAAGGATTATATTGAAAACTTTTTCTTCATCTGTTGATATAGATGCAGACACTATTGGAAAACGTTATATTTTAGAGGATGGGATTAAAGTTTATCGCATATCTCGAAGGCATATTAATTATTATGCTCAAATACCAATTAAAGTTGTTCAAAAGATAAACATCATACATATCCATCTTTACTCAGAACAAGAGAGAAAGCCTGAACCAGCTTTTCTTCTAGGGCTTTTATGCATAGGTGTTATAATTGCTATTCTTATTGTGCCATTAACAAGAATTATAACAAAAAGAATCAAACAACTTAAGCAATCTGCCCTTGAATTTGCTGATGGAAATTTGAGTTGCAGGACCCAGATTAAAGGTAGGGATGAAATTGCTGAACTTGGGCATTCTTTTAATTTTATGGCTGACAAACTTGAGAAAATGATACAGGGGAACAAGGAATTTGCTGCGAATATTTCCCATGAACTGAGAAGTCCTTTGACCAGGATAAGAGTTTCAAAAGAATTGATTCAGGATAAACTTGATACAAATGTTATTAAAGATATAAAACGTTATATTCAAAATATTGATCAGGACATTGAGAGCCTGGATGATTTGATTGATAAAATTTTGAAGCTTTCAAGATTGGATTTTCAGGAATCTTCTTTATCCTTGGAACAAGTTGATTTTAATTTGCTTTTAAAAAACCTTGTAAAAAGATATCAACCCTCATTAAAACAGAAAGAGCTCACTCTTCAAATGGATATTGCAGATTCACTCCTACTGAATGCAGATAAAAATATTATTATATCCATCCTTTCCAATCTTATTGATAATGCTGTGAAATATACAGAAGAAAACGGCAGAATCTATATTACTGCCTTTAAATCAGATAAAGAAACCTTGAATTGTAATATAACAAATACATATCGACAACTTGGTTCTAAAGAATTAAAAAAGCTTTTTGAACCGTTTTACAGGATCAAAGGTAATAGAAATCCAGGATCAGGCCTTGGATTAACCATTGTTAAAAAACAACTCAAACAATGCAATGGTCATATTGTTGTAAAAAACAGTGAAAATGGTTTAACATTCAGAGTAGAATTGTCAAGTCCATTACTTACATCTTGACCCCCGTGAAAAGTGTAACAATCCCAAAGGTCATTCTTTTCCATTTTATATTTGTAAATCCTGCATGTTTCATAATTTTTGTAAATTCAAGTGGTTCCGGGAATTTCATTACAGATTCAGGAAGGTAAGTATACGCACCTGCATTTTTTGAAAAAAAAGCTCCAACCAGGGGGAGCAGTTTTTTAAAATAAAGGATATAAAGATTTTTTAGTAAGCTGGGCGCTGGTGTTGTGAGTTCCAAAATAACTACTCGACCATCTTTCTTTAAACATTTTTTAAATTCTCTTAAAGTATTTGCTCTATCCATAATATTCCTTATTCCAAATGCTATAAATACAGCATCAAATAAATTGTCTTTAAATGGTAGAAAAAGAGCATTCCCGGCTGCAAGATTTATTGTAGTTTTATTTATTCCGGAATGGATTTTCTTTTGGGCAAAAGAGAGCATATTTTGAGAGAAATCAGTGCCAAAAACTTTGCACTGATTTTTATGCTGTTTTTGTATTTCAATGCCAACGTCACATGTTCCGCAGGCAACATCAAGTGCAAGAGTGCCTTTACCAAGGTTTGCAGCTTGCACCATCTCTTTTCTCCAGTAAACATCCTGTCTTAAACTTAGAAAACGGTTTAAAAAATCATATTTGGGCGCAATGCTGTTAAACATTGCCTGTATAAAATCAAGTTCTTTATTCATTATTGACAACTCAAATTTTTGAATTACATTATATTGTTTATAGAAGATAAAGAAAATAGCATAATAACAGTATAAATACAATCTTAGGGAACTTATGTCTGAAAAACGTGACTACTACGAAGTGCTGGGGCTGGGCCGGAACGCATCAAAGGCAGAGATGAAATCAGCTTATAGAAAGCTTGCAATCAGATTCCATCCTGATAAAAATCCAGATAATAAAGAGGCAGAAGATAAGTTCAAAGAAGCTGCCGAGGCTTATGAAATCCTTACAGATGAGAATAAACGCCAGGTATATGATCAGTTCGGGCATAAGGGCCTCGAAGGAATGGGGCATTCCGGAAGTAGAGGGTTTGATGATATTTTTTCAAATTTTGGTGATATTTTTGAAGAATTTTTCGGATTTGGCGGTGGTGGAGGTAGACAGGGAAGAAGAGTTCAGCGTGGCTCTGACCTTCGTTATGATATGTCCATCGATTTTATGGAAGCAGCATTTGGCACCGAAAAAACAATTGATATACCAAGACTTGATCTATGTACAGAGTGTAATGGATCAGGCTGCCAGGAAGGGACTTCTCCTGAGACCTGTCAACATTGTCATGGTACAGGTCAGTTTGTCCAGAATCAGGGTTTTTTTAAAGTTAAAACCACTTGTCCATACTGTAAAGGTCAAGGGAAAACAATACCAAGCCCGTGCCATAAATGCAGAGGTGCAGGGAGAGTGGAAGTTACAAGAAAAGTAGAGGTAAAAATACCAGCTGGCGTGGATACGGGTTCAAAACTGAGACTTACAGGAGAAGGAGAAGCAGCTCCTACAGAAGACGGGCAATCAGGCGATCTTTATGTTGTAACTTCCACTCTC
>JAIOSM010000075.1 GCA_021107575.1 Desulfobacteraceae bacterium
ATGATCAATACATAGTTTCAACAATTAAGGCTATGATTGGTATGTTAAAAGAAAATAATGAAATAGAAAGAGTTCAAACTCTTCAGAATAAATTATTAGAAAAGCTAAATGAAATAAAAAAAGAAAATAGACCATGGTGGAGAAAAATGTTCTGATCAACTGAATTTATGAAAGAACAAAAATACCATATCAACCTCGCCACCTACTTCCAATCCAAACCCCTCTATTTGGATGGAGATAACTTTAAAAAGCCCAATGTAAGAAAGTTGGAGGAGCAGCCCTGGCAAGAGCTGGAAGCAGCCAAGTTACAGGAAATATTATTTGATAAGAATAAGGATGCCAAAATAAAAGAAGAAAGAGAAAAACTCTGGGACAATGTAACCAACACCCTTTGCAACCTCGATTTTATCCAGGCCAAAGCCGCGGCCAAATTCACGTATGAACTGGTAAATAATTTTATTCGGGTAATGGATGTAATCCCTGATAATGTCGAAAACATCCGCAAAGAAAAAGAACATAAGGTGAGGATGGAAAGATATACTGAAAACCTCATCAAAAATGCAAATAGTGATATTAATGAATTTGATATTCCTGAAAGTATTGCGCCCTGGCCCGGGGAAAAAGTCAAGGCTGAGATAGAAAGATTAAGAACCCAACCATCCCGAATTGACCGATTGACGGATTTCATGAGTTTCCTAGCCTGAGTTTACGAGTTAAGCAAAACGCATATATCTAACCATCAGCCAGTCAGTCATTTGCACACATTCAGATGTCTACCCTAATTGTCTAAATATTTATCCATTTCAAATATTTCAAAGAGTTTTTTCTGACTTCCATCCAGTTTAGAAACGACAGATTGTGTTGTTCTTCCTTTTGGAAAGACATTTATTACTTCCTTGATGCTGTTTAATTTTTCATGTAGCACATTTACAGATAATTTCAGGCCATTTTCGTTAATCCGTTTTAGGATTAATGACCGTATCATAACGGCCAATGAACAATAAAACCCATGCACCCTTATCATTTGGTCTGTCCAAAGAAACATTGGCCACCAGGTCCCTGTCTTTCTATCTTTCATTTGTTTAAAGATATTTTCAATTATATATTGGCTTCGGTATGTTAAGATAATCTCATCCGTGGACCAATTATGATTATCAGTTATGATTATATTTTTCCCTAAATAAGTATCAGCCAGTTTTTGAAATTCATCGGTATTTATCCAATAAGATAATTCGGGTATTTTCTTAACAATTTTCACTTCGATTTCAATTAATCTTTTCATATACTGTCCGGAAAGTATTGAGGACACTTGTTTTTTTACCGATTCTTGAGTTGGCTTCTTCCCTTTTGTTATGATTCCAGCCCTGCGCTCATTGAGTTTAGTTGAAATATTATCAAGCTTTCCCATGCATTTATCAATTTCATTATTTATCGACTTGCATTGTGAAGTATATAGTTTATTATTAAAGGTTACAATAACACTCATATCTGTTCCATAGATTTCTTTTTTTACACAAAAGGCTTTAACCTCTTCCAGCCGGGGATCGGATAGCTTTTCAAATCGCTTGTCATTATTGGAAATTAAACTCAAATCTTTATGATCATCCACCTTTACCGAACTTACAAAATGAAAGTTTGTGCCATGGACAAATCTGTTAAAATTAGCATAGGAATTATTTCCTTTATCAAATACAATGGTCATTCCCTTACCTGAAAGATTTTTATCTTTAAAATTGTCATGAAATTCGTTAATAACCTTTTCAAATTCCTTTGAATCATGTTTATTGCCATCATAAACATCAAAATATATAGGGAAATGCTCTTTCCTTGTACAGAATAGTGCGTAACTAACTTGTTTTAAATCACGACGCCCTTGCTTGTTCTTTCCCCGTTTAGCAATAGAACACTGCATATTAAATGAACTAATAAAAGTGTAAAAATTTGTTCCGTCATAAGACAGGCATGATAAATCTATATTTTCTTTTTCCAATATTGTATTCACTATTTTCATCCATGTTTTTTTAATTTTATCATCCGTGATTTTCGACATATTGTCCCAAAATCGTTGTGAGCTAAGTGCATCCTTGCTAACACCCGGAAAAACCCTTAGGAATATGGTGTCTTTATACCAGTCCCACATGCTTCTTTTACTAACAGCCCTTACGCCTCTGTTTATAGCAGCTATTGTCAAATAGAAGCCGGTACTCAAACCTTGCTTGCGCTTTTTGAAAGCCTTATCCAAAATATTTACAAGCTCCATTCTTTCAACTATATTTAAATAAGCAGCAGGTGCTCCAAGTTGAAATATTTCAGCATATTTTGGTTTTTCCCTGACACCATCTACTGCGTCAATAATTTTATGTATGGGGCCTAAATATCGTTGCCATTTCCGGCATCTCTTTCCATTGACCCTATGAGACTCTTCTGCAAAGTAATACACGTTGTCACCGCTGGTTTTCTTAGTTATATAAGCCATAAAATATATATTAAATTAGGGAGGACAATATACAACATAAAACCTTTAATAGCAAGCTTTTTAATAACTTAAATAATAGGGAGGACACAATAAAACAAGAAAAGCCTGATTGTTAAGATGTTATAAGTCAGGAA
>JAIOSM010000246.1 GCA_021107575.1 Desulfobacteraceae bacterium
GATGGATGCTCAGGGAAATTGGGAAAAGAGATATCAATGTTGAGGAAAAATTTTTAAAAAAAAATTTCAAACAAATGCCCCGCACAATGTTGAGATACGCAATTGAAAAATTCCCTGAGAATTTGCGGCAAACCTATTTAAAAGGTTAAAAGGCACCAATCTGGCATTTTTTTATTTTAAAACCTTTTTTCTCGCATGCTGATGCTACATCTAGCTTTTTCATCTTAAGAGTTTTTGCAATATTCCAAATACCTGAACATGTTATACGATCGTCCTTTACTGTTGCTTTCAGCTCCTGTTCAAGAGTGTCAGAAATTTCTATACTCTTATCAAGTAATTTGTTATAAGGCTCGTTTTCCCAGCCAAAAAGCCCTATTTGACAATGGAGAATTCTCATTTCAAGTAAATCAGCCTGGATTCCAATTTTATCAGGTGTAGTAGATAAGGATTTTGCTATTGAATGGACCAGTGGACAAGAAATATTTCCGTTTTCAGAATTTTTTTTGAGTTTTTCTTCAATATTTTTGTCAATTTCTATATTCTGGTGTTTTTTTGCATAATGTCCTGCATCTTCGTGTGTCATATTACCCTCCGGTTTGACTCAAGTTAAGCGTTAATATATTATCCCATAATAATAATACATTTTTTCAATCTTTCAAAGGAATTCTTATGCCGGATAAAAACAAACAAAAAGATTTTCATATGATTTATATTGCCTCATGCGGTGAAGGGATTAATGCATATATGCTTGTACAAAGTATTCTTGTGCAATTTCCCAATAATAATATTATAGTTGTGAAAGTCCCACATATCAGGACTGAAGATCATGTTGATGAGTTAATCGAAAAAGTTATTGATACTGAAAGCCTTATCGTCCACACAATTGTAAACTCCGGGTTAAGACAATATATTACACGAAAAGGCATTGATGTCGGTATTGTTACTGTTGATCTTATGGGCCCTGTTATTTCTAAAATTGAAGTGTTTTTAAATAAAAAGCCACTTGAACAGCCCGGGCTTTATAGAAAAATACATCAGGTTAATTTAACACAGGTTTCTGCAATAGAATTTGCTCTTGCTCAGGATGATGGTGTAAACCCTGATAATCTACCTAATGCAGAAGTGATTTTAGTGGGATTATCCAGGGCAGGTAAAACACCACTTTCAATGTATATGTCTGTGCTGGGATGGAAAGTTGCCAATGTTCCTTTTGTCCCCGGTATACCAATGCCAAAAATTTTAGACAAAATAGATAAAAGAAGGATAATAGCACTTGATATTAATCCTGTGCAGCTTTTGTCACATAGAAAGATGAGGCAGGAAAGCCTTGGTGTTTCAGAAGTAATGCCCTATGCTTTACAAAAGGATATTGAAGAAGAAATACAAATTGCCAGGAAATATTTTATTTCCAGAGGATATTCCATGATTGAGGTAAGTAATAAACCGATTGAAACAAGCTCTGAAGAGATAATCGAGATAATAACAAGAAGGTTTAGAGTACAGGCTCATAAATTCGCGTAAAAATACTTTATTGATTTTTTAAGTAACCCGTTTAAACAACCGATATAATTTATAGCATCAATGTCTACAAAACCATTAATATACAGCTTAAATATGATTTAAAGAGAAACCTATGAAAAAAATTATTTTGATTCTCATTATTTTGATTGTTAGTCCACTAACAGGATATGCACGTGATTATGTAATTGATATTGTTTCTGAAAATTATCAGGAAGAAACTGACGATTTCAAGCATCATTTACAGATCTATCATTCCATACAAATTACGTCTATTGCAGGACAGAAAGTATTAATAATAACAGGGAATAATTATCAATACAGGACATGGCTCAGAGAATATATTGCCAATAGTAAAAAGATGATCATCAAAATACCGGATAAAGATAATAATGAGTTTATATCATCCCAAGCTTATATTATTGACGTAACATCAATATATCCGGTGAATGAGAATAAATGGGATGGCCAAGACTCATCTGCCAGGTTAAAAATTATCAGTGGAGAGAAACATATTCTTATTGTTGACAGTAATGTTAAAAGAAGGAAACTTTTAAACCAGATTATTCGGAATTTAGGATATCCAGTGACTTTTCTTAGCGATTCAAAAGAGGCCTTACAGATATTTAAAATACAGCCTGATAATTTTCATATGGTAATAGCTAATTATGATATGAAAAATTTTGATAAAATAAATTTTGTTGAAAAACTTTCAAACATTTCTCCTCAAACGCCAATTATAGTAGGTGGTGCTTATAATAATAACAAAATTAACGAAAAGCTTTTTAATGATTTTTCCATGTTGGATAATGTAACTATACGCCCGATAATTCTTCAAGATTTAAGTAAACTAATAGTTAACCTTTTAAAGAATAAAGCATAAACCATGCAAGTAAAATTTTTAAAATCATACACTGTTTTTTTCATTTTTTTTATTTTATCAATATCGTTCCTGACTCGTCAAAATGCATTTGCAGGCGATGCTGAATTTAAAGAAACCAAAGCATGTTTTGAAAATTTTATCAGATGCGAACTCACACGCACCAGCGCTGAGAATTATTTCAATGGCAAATCTTTTACAATCTCAATGGTAAATTTTTTTGATATTAAAAAAGAGGGCGATATTATTATCATAACTGGTGCTGTGGAATGCTGGGTCGCAGAAGAACATTTAAACTTGTATGCTGCAGTTGGTATTAAAGAAATATTTGAAAAAAAGAAGGTCTCTTATTTAGCAATAAGGAGAAAGGACTTTTCTATACTCGCAACAGAACTTATGAATTATCCATACAAGGAAAGATGCGGGTGGTCTCAATACTGGGTTGATATTGATTAGAGACTTTTTTTGGACCCGGCTCTTTTTTTGTTTTTTAATCCTGCAAACATCCAGTAAAGCCCCCATCCAATAATCAGTGGAACTATACCTGCAAGAATAAATAAAATAAGATTTTGTTTCCAGGGCTGTAAAACAAGGGCAGAAATAAGAGGCAGAAGGATTGAGATAATAATTCCAAGGCGGGCAGGCACAGAGATAGCTTTTGTTAACAGTCTTTTATGTGATGTTCCTTTTTCTTCCTTCCGGAACATTTTAGGTAAAATCAAAATGCCAATAATGATAACAAGAAGTGTAAGTATTTCAGTTATTGAAGCCAAAAAAATCCTAATTTATTTTAATATTTAATAACCTGATTTAGTCTGGTTTAAATCAGAGATGAGCTCGTTTGTCAAGGGAAATAGCTGCTATACCTATTTCATTAAGAAATCATAGGCATTTTTAATTTCTATAAATTTTTCATTGGCAACTTTTTGCAGTTCTTCTCCAAGGTGTGAGACTTTATCCGGATGATATAATTTAACTTTTAGTTTATACGCAGTTTGAATTTCCTTTTTTGTTGCATTATTTTTAATGCCTAATATCTCATAAGGGTCTTTATTTATATTTTTGTTTGTATATTGGCCTTCTTGGTTAGAATTTGCAGATTTGTTTTTGTAGGAATTAAATAAATTGGAAAAATTGTTGAAAATTCTTCCTTTTTTCCCGGAAAAATAAGGCAGCCTTCCAAATCTTAATAAATATAAAACAATCCCAATGATAAAGGTGTCATCAACCCAGCCCAAATAAGGGATTAAAAAATCAGGAATAAGATCAATAGGGCTTATAAAGTATGCAAGTGCAAAGATTATTAATATAATTTTAACAAATATATTCATTTTTTTAGAACATCAATCATGGTAAAATAATTTTTTTCTTTTCTAATGGAAAATTGTTTATGTAAGAATATAACAGCATCTAATGATCCGTCTACATAAATATCCCTACCGCAGATGTTATGTTCAAACTTAAATTCACAAGTCCCATCCCCGGATTTTAATTTATATGTATGAAACCCGTGACCTGAGAGGTATTCTTCCGGTATTTTCCAGACATTTTTTTGTATTTCAGGGTCTCTTTCTTTTTTGATATCTTTATCTGAAAATTTGAGCCCAAGTTTATTGAAATATTTAACCATGGCTTTTGCAGTGCCGCTTGTATCAGCTTTTCCCTTTTGATGGCTTTCATGTATTTCAAGGCTAAAACCTTTAAATAAATCAGGAAAAGTATTAGCAGCATATTCCATCATTGCCTGGAAACCCACAATTTGTTTTGCCATATTTGGGGCAATTACTGCAGGGGTCAGACCCTTATTTATATCATTTTTAAGTTTTTCTCTGTCTCCGCCTGTTGTACCCATGACAAATGGCAGGTCATTGTCTATATAAAAGAGAGCATTTGAATTAACAGAAGAAGGGTGAGTGAAATCAATTGTATAAATATCATCATATTTGCTTTTAATCTCCCTGATCTTTTTAACTCTCATGTCAGGTCTGATAAGTGAGATTTTAAATGCATCAATTTTGTGCGTTTTATCAGGAATGTCAGGACCTGTTAAAGAATATGGTATAAGTGAGAACCTTTTATCCTTGATGGCATGTTTTGCAATTGTAACAGCAACATTCCCTGGAAGACCATTAATCATCAAGTTTATTTTATTCATAATCAGGCCTCTAAACTGTTAATAAGTTTATTGAGTTTTGGTGTTTTTTTAATATCAATTAAATTGATATGGTCTTTTAAACTGCTCAGAGCATAAGGGATGAAGTCTTCAAATTGTTTTTTATTCTTAACTTTGCTCAAATAACTGAATGCTCCTAGTATCTGTAAATTTCTTGTAACACAACAATATTTATAACAATGTTTAAAATGTTTTGCATCAATATTCTTTTTTTTAGTTATCATACTTAAAAAATAAGTTAAAATTTTATTTTTTAAGCTTCCGTCAAACTTATCATTAAGCTTGACGTAAGGATCAATCAGGAGTGATGCCATGTCATATTCTAAAGGACCTTTTCTTGCTGATTGAAAATCGATAAAGAAAATAGAGTTGTTTTTAACCATTATATTCTTAGATTGCATATCTCTGTGCATCAGACCTGTAAAAGATGAATCAATACTGTTATCAGCAATAAATTCAAATTCTTTTAAAAAGGTTTCAAACCGAACATTTTTTTTAAGATATGTGTTCACAAAAGCATTAATAAAATATTTGCATTCTCTTTCAAGGATAACTTCTTTTGTGTATTCTTCTGTTTCAAATGCCCATTGTTTTTTAAAACC
>JAIOSM010000502.1 GCA_021107575.1 Desulfobacteraceae bacterium
ACCCTGTGCACGTTCTTCTGGTAACATCTTTTTTTCAGGGCTGCCCAGACAATAATCCGCATCATTCATCATCTGAATAAAAATTTTGAATTCATCAGGCTCCATGGCAAAAAAATGATCTGGGCCATTTGAATTCCGGTCAAGAGTAATATGCTTTTCAATCACACATGCCCCACGTCCTACAGCTGCAACCGCTGCAGCCATTCCACGGGTATGATCTGAAAAGCCGACAGGACAACCAAAAAGTGATTCGAATGTATCCATAACTCGAAGGTTTACATGCTCAACAGGAATCGGATACATAGCACCACATTGTAATAATGCTATTTGAGTATTCCCAGCATGTTTACAACACTCAACTGCGTCATAGACATCAACTAAATCACACATACCAGTAGAAATAAACATCGGCTTCTTAAACAGAGCTATGTGTGACAACAACCCTGGTTTGGTAATTTCTGAGGAGGCCACTTTATAAGCATTAACACCAATATCTTCTAAAAAAGATGCAGACTCTGCATCAAAAGGTGAAGCCATAAATTGTACTCCGGCTTCCCGACAATGTTTTACCAATTTTGATAACCAATCTGTATCCAATTCGATGGATTTAAAAATATCATACATCTTTGTACCAACGGGATACATCTTATCAGCTTTAAAAAGTTGAAATTTTACAGCATCTGCCCCAGCAACGGCTGCCATATCTATCATTCTGAAAGCTTTATCAATAGACTGGTCATGATTTGAGCCAATTTCGGCTATGATATAAGGTTTTCCTGCAACAGCGATTCTAACTCCGCCTATAAAAAAAGCGTCCTGAAGCATAATCTCTCCTAATTATTTTATATTAACAATGATGGGTTAATAAACATATCTTACTGAATTAACAACCATAGAAGAATTAAAATATTCATGGCGTATCACATCACCACAAAGATGGATTTAAAATTTGTTCATCTACTTTCGAGAACCTATCATGAATTAGATTCACCACTGATTCTGAACACTCCTTCTTCCATACTTCTATATTATTTTTTACTTGTTCTACAGTTTCAGCACCAAATAAAATTTTAGCATTAGGATACACACTTTTCACATATCCCATGGCCAATTCGTGTCGAGTTAATTTTACTTCTTCGGATAATTTACAAAACTCCTTTAAAACAGGCTTAGCAAATTCCATAGATACCGGGAGCTTATCACTATCCATCAATAACAGACCCTGTAAAAAAATACTACGCACATACAATGTTTTCCCGAGTTCATCAGCAAGCTCAATCACTCCTGCATTTTTAAAACGATGGTCAATAATATTTGCTGGAATCTGCACCATTGAAATCTCTTTTAGGTTTAGTGCCTGAATAGCTTTATCAGGTGAATACACAGAGACACCAACGTGTTTAATAATCCCCTGCTTAACAAATGTATCAAGCAATTTGCCAAGTCCCTTATCCCATATCCCCAACAGAGACTCTCTATGCAGCATTAAACCGTATAAAGATGTACATTTTAAATTATTTAGTGAACACATTATTGAATTGTGCAAAGCATTTTCATCAAGATGATCTATAGCTGTATCAATTTTGGATATAACCTTTACATCAAAATTTATTCCAAGGCTTTTAAATATATGACCAAGGCTTTTTTCACTATCTCCATATCCCTGTGCCGTATCAAATTCATGAATACCATCCATCCAAGCACTTTGGACAACCTTTGCAGCGTCGGCAAAATCAGGTTTTCCTGTTACGTTTGCAACGCCATAATCCATACCGAGTTGAACGGTACCTAATACAAGGCGAGATAAAGTACTACTTAAAATAGTCATTAGTTATATCCATCAAAATATGAGTGCTCACAAATATCTTACTTTATATTCATTTTTTGTTTATATTCCTTGAGCACATCACTTGTTTTCCCCAGCAGCATTATTTTCCCCTTATCTATCCATATTATTCTATCACAATCTTCAACAGTACTAAGCCTATGAGCCACTATTATCAGGGTTTGTTTACCTTTAAAAGAATAGATAGTATCCTGAATCAATTTTTCACTTTTTGAATCAAGAGAGCTTGTGGCTTCATCAAAGACCATGATTTCCGGTTTGTTATAAAGAGCCCTAGCTATAGCTACACGCTGTTGCTGCCCGCCCGAAAGTTTCACACCACGTTCACCAATAAAGGAGTCTATATTGTCAGGCAGATTATACAGAAAATCATCCATAGCCGCCATAGTACAACATCTCCTAACCATTTTCCTGTCAATACTATCAGATCCCATTTCAAATGCGACATTTTCAGCAACAGTGCCATCATAAATATAAGGCGACTGGGAAACATATCCGATGATCTTTAACCATTGAGGCATTAGTTCAGAGGTCAAAGTATGATCATCAATAGTAATTTCCCCTTTAACCGGCTTCAAAAGGCCAATTAATAAATCAACCAGTGTGCTTTTCCCTGAACCAGACGTTCCAATCAC
Source organism: Desulfobacteraceae bacterium (assembly GCA_021107575.1). Lineage (GTDB taxonomy): Bacteria > Desulfobacterota > Desulfobacteria > Desulfobacterales > Desulfobacteraceae > JAIOSM01. The sequence continues at coordinate 2,482 of JAIOSM010000502.1, forward strand.
ACCAATTGTTTCACCTTTGTTTATTTTGAACTTTAAATCTTGAATAACTATTTGTTTGCTATCTTCATAAGAAAAACTGATATTATTGAATCTAATACTTTTTGAATAATCTAAAATATTTAGAGCATTCTCTTTATTATGTAAGATAATATCTTTATCAGTTTCAATAAACGCAAGGTATTCTATTACATTTGCTATATATGGTAATGCTCCTCTCATTGCAGTTGCACTACCTAACACTTTTGATACAGCTGGGAACATCCTCCAGGCAGTAACTGCTAAAAGAGCCATACTTCCAGTAACATACGCTGTTGTAGCATGAAATTTCAGAAGCATTACACATATTGATAGATACAGCATGCCAAAGCCTACCGTTTCTAAAATAAATACTGGACAATCACCGTAAAATCTCCTTGCTGCAGAAACTTTTGATAGAGGCAGAGCACTCTCATCAAATTTCAAAACAGAAGCATCCTCTTTTTGAGATATTTTAACATCCTTAATTCCATGAATAAACATAGTAACTTCTTTATTTATTGTAAGCTCATAATTTGTAGCAATTGTAGCTGTTTTATCTATTAAGCGTCTAATAACAGTATAAATAAAATATGCTGACCCTCCAAGCACAACAACGATAATAAGCAAATTAACTGGCTGCACAATTAAAAGTAATGTCAACATGATTGAAATCATTAAAATATCATTCAAAATAGTTAAAAATGGTTGAAAGAAATTTCTTCCTAAAAAAACACGCCACTGAACAGCATTAACAAGATCTGCAGTATTACGAGATAGATGCCATTGATACGGTAATTTTAAAAACCCATTTAGAAGAATTTTTCCAAAATAAGCTTCCATAATAATTGCAAAACGTGTCAATCCATAGTTAACAATAGCTTTAATACTATTTTTCAAAGCAATAAGAAAAACCATTAATAATCCAGCAGCCATTATGAGCCCGTTTGCTGAATTTAAAAAATCTATATCAATGGTTTGCTTAATAAAATAGATATACTTATATGATAAAACAGTTACAGGATCAGTAATTGCTGATACAAAAAATGCAATTGATCCGAGAGTGACAGTTTCAAGAATTGCGACACATAGCATACCTGCAAGAAGAATCCAGAACTGCTTCTTTCTAAACTTTTGAAGGCGGGTATAAATCCATCTAAATATATATATATAACTATAGTTTTTTTGTATATTAGGTTTTTGCATATTTAATGTTTTATGAATTAATCAACTTCCATTGAAGTGCTGTTCCTTTTTTTACATCTTGCTTGATCTTCTTCCCCAAAATCAAATCCAGATACTTAGGTTGCAGTCCATAGCCTGGTCTAATGGAACGTACATTATCGCCAGAAAAAATATCTCCAGCGTTCATATTTTTAGTTATATATAACGACCGTCGAAACTTCAAAGAAGCTTTTTCTCTTTCAGTTGGCCCATAACTAATCTGCCCTAATGCCTGCCAGGAACGTTTAGCCTCATCCACTAAATTTTTCATCTCCTCTGGCTCAAGAGAAAAAACAGCATCTACACCACCATCACTACGGTTAAGCGTGAGGTGTTTTTCAATTACAGTAGCACTCAAGGCAATACTGGCAACAGCCGCACCTATTCCAATGGTATGGTCCGAAAGTCCTACTTCACATTTAAAAAGGTCACGCATATGTGGGATTGTAAGAATATTGGCATTTTCAGAGGTAGCAGGGTAAGTACTAGTACATTTAAGTAATATAATATCATTACAACCATTTTTTTGTGCGGTCCTCACTGTCTCGTCCAGCTCAGCAATCGTAGCCATTCCAGTAGATATGATCATGGGTTTACCTGTTGAGGCCACTTTCCGGATCAATGGAATATCAGCGTTTTCGAATGATGCGATTTTATAACATGGCACATTAAGGCTTTCTAAAAAATCAACTGCTGAATTGTCAAAAGGGGTACTAAACGCTATAAGTCCAAGCTCCATTGCGCGATCAAAAATAGGTTTATGCCATTCCCATGGGGTATGTGCTTTTTTATACAAATCATATAGGGAATGCCCTTCCCAAAGGTTGACCTCATCAGAGATATAAAACTCGTCTCCCTCCAAATCAAGTGTCATAGTGTCTGGAGTATAGGTTTGAAGTTTTATAGCATGTACTCCTGCATTAGCAGCAGATTCTACGATCTTGAGTGCTCGGTCAAGAGATTGGTTATGATTCCCTGACATATCGGCAACAATGAAAGGTTCATTTTGCCGGGATATCTGCTTTCCAGCTATGATCATGGATAGACCTTTGACTAATTATTTTTTCCTTATAAGAGAAGCTATGGCTCTAATAACCATTTCAACATCTTCTTGATCCATGGCAGGGTAAAGTGGAATTGAGAGACACTTTTCATAATAAGCCTCTGCATTCGGGTAATCGCCCCAATCTGTTTTAAAATTTTTCCGATAATAGTGCTGCAAATGAACTGGGATATAATGCACCTGTGTATTAAAGCCCTTTTCTCTGAGTGAAAGCATTAATTGTGCTCTATCCATGCCCATGGCTGCAAAGTCAAATAAGAGGACGTATAAATGAAAGTTACTATTACAATTTAAATCTTCAAATGGAACCTGAAGAAATTCTAAATCTTTAAAAACAGTATTATATTGATTAACAATTTCTCTTCTACGTTTACAGAACATAGATAGTTTTTTTAACTGTGACAAACCCAAGGCAGCTTGGATGTTTGTAATTCGATAATTATATCCTAAAACTTGTTGCTCATAGTACCAAGGATTAGGCGAATTTGAAGAAGCAGAAGCGAGGTCTTTGGAAAATACTTCTTCAGGCTCACTGGTAATTCCGTGAGAACGAAGCATCTTAAGTTTTTTGTTTAGTTCATAGCTGTTTGTGAGAACAACACCACCCTCTCCAGTTGTAATATGTTTCACAGGATGAAAACTCATTACTGTCATATCTGAAAAAACACATGATCCTACCTCACTCGCCTTATATTGCGATCCCAGTGCGTGACAAGCATCTTCAATGATATATATTTTATGTCCATATTTTTTTTCAGCCTTTTTAACGATCTGTTGTATTGTCTCCATATCGCAGCTTTGACCAGCAAAATGAACTGGAATAATAGCTTTAGTTTTTTTGTTGATCCGCTTTTCAATTTCTTCTGGTAAAATATTATATGTTTCAGGATCAATATCTGCAAAAATCGGTTTCCCACCACAATACACCACGCAATTAGCAGAAGCTACAAAAGTTATAGGAGAAGTAATTACTTCATCTCCCTCTCCAACACCAGCTGCCATGCACGCAATATGAAGCGCAGATGTACCTGAATTTACTGCTACAGCAAATCTGGTATCTGTAGAATTACATAATGCTGATTCGAATTCAGCTGTTTTAGGACCCTGAGTAATCAGGTCTGACTGAAGGACTTCAATTACAGCCTGAATATCTTTCTTATCAATAAACTGTCGCCCATATGGAATAAATTTTTTCATAATTATTTACAATCAGTCTTCCACTTGTGTAATAAAAAATTCTTTTTTGTTTGAATTGTGTACATCTCTTAAATTATTAATCATGTTTTATTCAAAAAAAATAACTTATAAAAACATATCATAATACGATATTGGAATTTACTTCCTTTGTGTAACCGTAGACTAAACAACTTTCGTGTTCAAGCCAGATTGGATAGTGCTCACCATTCACCTCCGAGAATCCAACTTTCTCAAATATCCTTTGAGAAACTATATTCTCTATTCTAACTTTACCTTGAAAAGTGATTAGTTGTTTTATGAAATCAACTAATTTTTGAATTCCGATTCTAAGAATAGTCTCTCCGAATCCTAATCCCCGGTAATCACGTTGTACTGAATAACTAATATTTGCAATAAAATTACTTACTTCAAATCTGATTTGACCTAAGGGTGTCCTTTTTTCATCTTCAGCAATAAAAATATAACTCTCAAAGTCTTGAAGTTTGGCTTCGAACCATTCCACATGTTCTTCCCAAGATATTATACAAGAATTAAAAGATGATTCCCTCACTTTGGGATCATTTACCCAATGCCACAGAAGTTCGCAATCTGCTTTTTCTGCTTCTCTGAGCTTTATCTCCCCAATCTGCATCGCTTGGGTTACTCTTGAGGTTCCCTCTCCGTCAACAAGATCAGACGAAGTCTTAGAATAGCCAAGAAGCTCTGTTGTAGAAATCATCAAGTTGTGTATTTCTTTTGAAAGAAATTCTGGAGTAATATCTTGAGCCACACCACAATTGCGACCAGCATTTGTTTTCTCTATGCCTTCGGCAATAGCTGTTTGATTCTCTGCCAAAATCTCTATTAAACTTGGCAGACCCAGGCAGCAGCGTTCCCAGGTAGTTGTCCCTCCTGCACCAATTGCCAGATCAGCTTTAACCATAAATTGAGCCATATTTTCCACATGCTCATGACATAATACATTGGGCAAAGCCTGACCCTGCTCTAAAATTTTTGATTTATTTGGATTTGATGAACCAATAACCACATCTACCTCTATACCTGAACTATCCAACATCTCTATGGCCTTCAGTGCTTTGCCTGTTTCATTGCCTGGATCTGCTCCACCAAAAAAAACAAGGATACGTTGTACGATATGATCCCGTTGTGGTAAATTTTGCCGCTCTTTTAAAAACTCTGGGCGTAAAATAGCGTATTTAGGCCCCAAAAACGTACGACAGGTAAAAGGAACAAGTCCGGTATAACGAGCATAAGAATTTGAGTGGTAATTTTGATCCAGAAGCATATCACAATCATGTTTTCGATCTGCGAGATCATCAATAACCATAATTTTTTTTACATGCTGACGAAGCGAACGTTCCCATCTATAATCCAATGCATAACTATCTACAAATAGCCAATCGATCTGACCAGCAATATCTCGCATGATTCTGGAAGTTTGTTTAGAATCCTGCTGCCATTTGACCTCAAGCCACTTAGCATGTATTAAATCATCAGGCTGAGATACAAATTTTCCTTTGGGTGCTGGCAATAAATGAAGATTATGCCCATGTTCCACAACAAATCGATTTATGTTTCCTTTCAGATCACGGCAGACAAAATGAACATTATGTCCTATTTCCTTTAATGCATTCGCCAAAGTCAAACAACGCATCAAATGGCCTGTACCAGTTGTGATAGAAGAATCAACACGCACAAGGATATTCATTTTTATATTTTCTCTTTAACGGTTTTTTGAAATCATATACCGGCTTCACTAAAGAGTATAAAGCAATATTTATACCGAGATATCATGGTTGACACATAATATCTCAACTCGAATAAGAATGTTCATGGTTTAAATTTTCTTTATAACAGGTTTTAAAAAATCACCAAGGTCATTGATATCATTTTGTGAAATATCATATGCTCTTTTGAAATCAAGTTTACCATTTTATCTTAAATCATTTCTTTTTTTTTGAGGGGGTGTGCTAAGGTCTTTCATTATATAGCTCCGCCTTGTCGGTTATGTCGAGATCCAGACATAACTTATTGGAACCATTAGGTTTTATTCAGCATACAACAAACTAAGTCAGTATTTTTTTCAATACCTCTTTTAATGCAGGATCATTGCAAAACTCAGAATCAATTTTGTTAATTTCTTTTGAAAGATACTCTATTTCTGCTTTTATTTCATCATATTGATGTACCTGGTACTTTAAAAATTGTATGGTTAATTTTGCAATTTCTTCTATCCCTGTGGGGGTTAAGCGGTATAAATAAGCAGACTTTTTCTGGTGTTTCTGGAATCTTTCAACCTTGATCATGCCTTTTTTGGCAAGTTCTGTAAGACAGTAGTTGACTTTACCCAGACTGACACCCATCTTCTGATTCATTTCACGTTGAGTTAGATTATGGTCTTGTTCTAAAAGTTTGAGGAGTTTCAGCCTCACCTCTTTGTCATATACAGTGTTCATATCATGAACTATGTAAGTTAAAACATATTAAAAGTCAAGGATAATTTTTATTTAAAGGCGGGGCAATGAGCTGAATCCACCAATGCTTATCGACGGATTCAGCTAAAAGGTTTATAGATTAACCAACAAAAACGACTGTTACTTCAGCGCGTCTTTCAAGAGCTTTTTGCAGTGGCTCTCCATTGGCTGAGAATCTGTATTACCCGGAAGAATTGATTTTAAATATAGACGGCTTTAACCCATTTTTTATAAGTTCATGGACAACATTAGCTGCTCTTATTGCTCCAAGCTCAAAATTAGATGGGTATTTTTTAGTGTTAATGGAATCAATATCTGCATAGCCATTAACCAGAATTTGTACATCATATGCTTTTAATAAATTTGCAAACCTCATAAAAAAAGGTTTGTATTCTTTAGCAATTTCTGCACTTCCAACAGGGAAAAGAATGGGAAGAGTTGTTTTAAGTTTTAGACATTCTCCGGTATCTGAAATATCTACCCAGTCACTAAGGCCTGCTTTTTTGATTTCAATAAATAGTTTGCTTTTATCAATACCATTCTTTTCAGCATAATTCTTAGCAATCGGTTTGAAAACGGATTTCTCTTCTATAATCTCTACAGCCTGAACTTTTTCAGATTTTGTAATAAGTTTTGGCTCTATTGTTTCTGCTGTTACTTTTTTCCCATCCTCAATCAAACCGGCATAGCGATCCAAAAGGCTTTCAAGTCTCTGGGTTTCGCTCGATAACTTTTCAAAGTATGCATTCTTTTGTATGTCATTTTCAGATTGATTTAATTCAGAAGGAGTCTTGTTTTCTAAAACCTCTTTTTTTTGTCCATGAATTGTTTCTTCCTGAATTATTCCCTTCTCAGCCCTGCTCTCTTGAATACTGTATTTCTCTTTTTTTAATATCCGATTATTTATTTCATCAAGAAAAGATTCAACAAGTGCATAATACCTGCTTCTCTCTTTTTGTAAGCGTCTGATATTATATTTTTTCTCTTTTATTGATCTGAAAAAACTATATGGGACTTTCCTTTCTGAATCCTTTATCCGCTCCATGTTAAGGTAAAGCCAATCCATCTCATCCATAATACTTTTTATTTGTTCATTTATATTTTCTATCTTGCTCTCATACTGTTTAACTCTTTCGTATAAATCTGTAGACTTATGCAGGTTACTGTTAAGTATCGCATTGGAATATTCCGTAGACCATGCAGATGAAGCAAGGACTAAAAGGAATGAGAACAATATAACAAAAATCTTTAATATTTTCATGACTACCTCCAAAATGATTTTTATGAAGGTGCTAAAACTGGTTCAACATCATCACCAATACCAGCAGGCCACCAAATCATACCTTTTCTTGAAAAATTAACCCTAAGGCGCATACGTACCTGAGTTATGCCATACCTGCCATCTGTTATTTCAACAATCTCTGTGCCTCTAAGCCATGACTGTGTATGAGTACGAACAAGGTCATGATCAACAGTACCTCGACCTGCTCTCATAAATGCGTCGATATATACACCACGAAGTTTTTCAGCAAGCTGCCTGTACCCGTCTGCCACAGCAGCTCTTTCCGCCATCAGCACAGCTTCTCCTTTTGTCAGGGCATCTTCAGGTTCTATACCTTTCCCAATCACAAAAAATGTTACAACTCTATGTCTGTTAGCTGCTCCGTCTGGAGGTCCTAGAACCTTGCCCGGCGCGCTTCCAATATTCTTGGAAGATGATGACTGACAACCAGTCAAAACAAACATTGCTGCCAAAAAAATAAATAATAAAGCAATGATTTTTTTCATTTTTCTTTCCCCGCTGTTAATTATTAAATAATTTAATTTTCTTTTCATCAATGGCATAGTTTCGCTTGATGTGGTAATAATAGCTTAATCCGATTATTAACAGGTACATACAAAAATTATGCCTAAATTTTTAAAAAAGCCAATTATTCCTTTCTTAACAAGCATTGTTTTACAATTAATCATTATTTTTGCGCCGTCTTTGACCTGTGCTGATAAAGGGATTGAACTGTATTATATAAGATATGATGTCAAAACTTCAAAACATCAAATTGTTAATACAAACCTTATTATGATACCTGGCGAAAATGAATTCAGGGCGGAAAAATTTTCTATTATTGACACCTATGGAGCAATATATGCAACATCTAATGAATCGGAAAATACCTTAACGCAATTCGCAAAAGAGAATGCGATTATTGAATTATTAAGAAAAAATGGACTGCGCTCTGTAAAAAGCAAAGACTACGACACTGTAGTAAGCTATGAAGGCGCCATCAAAACTCCTGTAATTATTATTGATAAAGGTTTTGTCAAGAAGAACAATACATACTTTGTCAAAGCCCAGGTCACTTTTAGCCCGGTCGCTTTTCCTGATAAATGGAAAAATTTAAAAACCAAAAGCAGAATAAAAAAATTCTTCTCAAATTTTATTTCTTTTTTCAAATAAGGCAACATATCTATATTTACTTTATTACTAATTTATTCTAATATTTGGAATATTATAAGCACAGGGCAATTGACCCAATTAAACTTAAGAGGGGAAAATGAATAAAAAAGAAATTGAAAAGCTTGAAAAAAATATTTTAAAAAAAGATAAAAGTGCCTTTGATTATTTAAATAAAAAAGAAACATCTTTTGCCTTTTCCTTTGCAGAAAAATATAAAACTTTCCTTGATAATGCAAAAACAGAACGGGAAGCTGTGAATGAAATTATAAAAAGGGCAGAAGCAAAAGGGTTTATTAATATTAATAATGCATTAAAGAAAAAATCTTTAAAGAGTAAAAAATTCTATAAGATTTTTAAGGGCAAAACCGTGGGACTTGCAGTTTTAGGAAAAAAACCTGTTGAAAATGGACTGAACATTATAGCTTCCCATATAGATTCACCAAGACTTGACCTCAAACAGAACCCTTTATATGAAGATCTTGATTTAGTGCTCATGAAAACCCATTATTATGGGGGTATAAGAAAATATCAATGGCTTAACGTACCACTGGCACTACATGGAACAATTATTAAAGCTGACGGGGGGAAACTTGATATCAATATTGGAGAAGATATAGAAGACCCAATTTTTGCTGTTTCAGATCTCTTACCTCATCTTGCAGGTAAACTTCAACAAAATAAAAAAGTCTCTGATGTCTTTGAAGGTGAAAAGTTGAATATCCTTTGTGGAAGTGTGCCTTTGGGAGATGATAAAATAAAAAACAGATTCAAACTTGGTGTATTAAAACTTCTTTATGACAAATATGGAATAAGAGAAGAAGATTTTGTCAGTGCTGAAATAGAGGCTGTCCCGGCAGCAAAGGCAAGGGATATCGGATTTGACCGATCAATGATAGGAGCCTATGGACAAGATGACCGCATTTGTGCTTTTACAGCGCTTGAGGCTCTATTCGCTCTAAAAAGCCCCTCTAAATCGGCCATGGCTCTCTTTTTTGACAAAGAGGAAATTGGAAGTGAAGGAAACACCGGCGCAAAGTCAGGCTTTGCTGAAGATTTTGTTTTAGAACTTCTTATAGTAAACAGAGAAAAACCTGATTATAGAACCATGAGAAATAGCATATTAAACTCTCAATGCATCTCTGCAGACGTCAATGCTGCAATGGACCCTGATTTTAAAGAAGTCCATGACAAAATGAATGCAGCAAAACTTGGAGCAGGTATCTGTATTACAAAATATACAGGCGCCCGCGGCAAATCAGGCGCCAGTGATGCCAGTGCTGAACTTATAGGAAAAATAATAAAACTCCTTAACAAAAACAAAGTAGTATGGCAGACAGGTGAGCTTGGAAAAGTGGACGAAGGTGGTGGAGGTACTCTTGGGAAATTTCTCGCAGAATCAGGTATGGACGTCCTGGACTGCGGCCCTTCACTCCTTTCAATGCACTCTCCTCTTGAGATATCAAGTAAAGCTGATCTCTATATGACTTATAAAGGATATAAAAGCTTTTTTGCACCTAATAAATAATCAGAATGAATAATAATAAGACCTTAGTATTTTTCTTTCTTCTACTTTTTTCAATGTTCTCAGTTTGTGCTTTGTTCTCTCCTGTATGGGCTGGAAATTCTAATATTGGTTTTCTCCTTACTGATAAAACCGGGAAAGCATTGCTTTCTGAAAACCCAAATAAACCTTTGATCCCTGCATCAATACTAAAAATAGTCACCTCAGTTGCTGCAATCTCTTATCTTGGCGAAGAGTATAGATATCAAACGCATTTTTATTATGATTACCAAAGTTCAAATCTTTTTATAAAAGGGTTTGGAGATCCTTTATTTATATCTGAAAAAATAAAAAAAGCATGCAAACTCCTGGCATTAAAACTAAAAAAAGAAAGAATAGAAGCTATAAACAATATTATTCTTGACCATTCTTTTTTTGAAGGCCAGATCACTATTCCCGGGAGAAACGATACGCTAAACCCCTATGACGCCTTTCAAGGCGCGTTGTGTGCAAATTTTAACACTATTTTTTTTAAAACAGATAATACTTGCAATAAATTTGTAAGTGCTGAAGATCAGACTCCTTTGCTGGAAGTATTTAAAGACAAAATAATTGCAACCAACCTTAAACAAGGCAGGATTACCCTTTCAAAAAAAGAGAGCCGAATCTACTCTGGACTTCTCATTAAATACTTTCTTGAAAAAGAGGGGATCATGGTTTCCGGTGGAGTTCAATCGAGTGAAGTTCTATCAGGTGAGATTGATACAAAAAAACAGCTTTTTTTGATTTACTCTTCAGATATAGATTTAAAAAAAATAATTCGAAATCTTTTAGAATATTCAAATAATTTCATTGCCAACCAGGTTTTATTAACTTTGGGAGCTCATGTTTCAGGCCCACCTTCTAATCTTAAAAACTCGACCTCTGCTGTCAACTCTTTTTTATCTTCTTCTTTTCAAAACATCAGTATTAAATATGTTGAAGGTTCCGGAATATCACATAAGAACAGGCTTTCGTGTAAGGATATGATCACAATTTTGATAAGATTCAAACCCTGGCACAATTTATTGAAAAAAGATAATCATGGATTCTATAAGACAGGCACACTTTCAGGGATAAGAACAAGAGCAGGTTATATCATAGGAAAGGACAACTCTTTGTATCCATATGTAATTATGATAAATCAGAGGAATAAAGGATATAAGAATATTTTAAAAAAAATGGAGGGAATAGTTGCAGACCTCTAAGCTTTCTAAATCTCACCTTTTTCAATATAAGCGTAGGCGCTGTGATTATGAATGGATTCAAAATTTTCAGCACTTACTGCAAACCATGTAATATTATTATCAGCTATCAACTCAGATGCAACTTCCCTTACAAGATCTTCCACAAACATGGGTTTATCATAAGCATGCTCTGTCACATATTTTTCATCTTCTCTTTTAAGTACAGAATAAAGCTCACATGATGCTGATTTTTCAACAATATCAACAATATCCTCTATCCAGATAAACTTTTTAAATCTTGCGCTTACAAGCACCTGACCACGTTGATTATGAGCACCATAATCGCTTATTTCTTTTGAACATGGACAAACTGATGTTACAGGGACTGCAACCTTTAAAATAAGATCCCTGTTTTTTTCTCTACCTGATGAACTTATGCCTGAAGAACCTATGATTGTGCAATAATAATCCATAAGTCCGGATGTGCCTGATTTAGGAGCTGTTTTACTGATAAAATAAGGAAAAGCAATCTCAATATGAGAAGATTTTGCCCCTAATGTTTCTTTCATATCTTCTAGAATACTTGTTAAAGATTCTAAGGAGACTTGTTGCCTGAAAACATGGAGCATTTCAACAAACCTGCTCATGTGAGTGCCTTTTAACTGGTGAGGCAGATCAACAAACATGCTGATTTTCGCAACAGTAGATTGAAACCCTTTTGATTTATCACGCACCTTAATAGGATACAATAATTCTTTGATACCAACCTTATCAATTGGAATATTCCTGAAATCAGGCTGGTTTTGCATATCAATCATCTATAACTTGTCCCATTGCCTTAAAAACATTACCTTTTATATGACTGTTTTCCTGATATAAATTATTAAGCATCTCCCTTACAGCTTTTCTTTTTGATGTAGAATTGCTGGGGCATGTATTAATAAACTCAGGAATATCTGATTTTGAACAAAATTCTATAATCTTATCCTTTTCAATATAACTCATAGGTCTTATTATTTGAAATTTATCATTAAAAAAAGATTGTCCAGGCTTCATAGTCCCTAACTTACCCGCATAAAACATATTAATAAAAAAGGTCTCAATAATATCATCTTTATTATGCCCCAATGCAATTTTTTTGCACCCTAGTTCCTGCGCTATTTCAAAAAGTCGTTTCCTCCTCAATCTGGAACATAAAAAGCATGGGTTCTCTTTATTCTTTTCAGAATGTGCATATACTCCATAATCAGTATATTCCATCCTGATAGCACCATAATGTTTGTTTATATACGCCTCAAGCTCTTTAGCAAATGAATGCTCAAATCCTAAATCGATATAAACAGGAAAAACAGTAAACTCAACAGGGGCTTTTTTTTGGAAAGAAAATAAAATATTTAAAAGAGCCAGGCTATCCTTCCCACCGGAAACACCAACTAAGATATTATCTTTATCCAAAATCATACTGTAATCATAAATTGCTTTGCCCACAGCATGATTAATTTTTTTTTTAAGGCTCAATAAGGTTACTATTCCGGGCTATCCTCATTTTTTTTAACTGTAACTCTGTTGGCAGCTATCTCACGCAAAACAGTAACAACATCTTTATTCTTGGATTTTATTAAAAAATCCGCTCCCTCTCTAACCTGTCTTACTCGTTTAGCCGCCAGGTGAACAAGTTGAAACCTGTTCTCAACATTTTGCAAACAATCTTCAATTGTAACTCTTGCCAAAGGTAAACCTCCTTATTTATAAAATATCAATGACTTCATAAAGCCTTTTCCCACCAGGCGCCTGAAGAACTACTTCATCACCTGGTTTTTTACCAAGCAGTGCTCTCCCAAGTGGTGAAGCAACTGATATTTTTCCTTTTTGGATATCTGCTTCATCCTCTCCCACAATCTGATATTCAACTTCTTCTTCTGAATCAATATTTTCAACCAGTACTTTACAAGAGAACCTCACAGCGTCTCTGTTTATACTGCTTGGATCAATGACTTCAGCATTAGCTAATTTATATCCGATTTCACCAATCCTACCCTGAATAAACGACTGTTTCTCTTTTGCAGCATCAAATTCTGCATTTTCTGAAAGATCGCCATGGGACCTTGCAATTGCAATTGCCTTAATATTCTCCGGTCGATCAACACTTTTTAATTTTTTAAGCTCTGCCTGTAAAGCTTCATATCCTTGCTTAGTTATTGGTATTCTATCCAAACTTTACTCTCCGTAATTTACAAATATTTTTCTGCTAAAAGCCTGCCTATCTGGACAGTGTTAGTTGCAGCACCTTTTCTAATATTATCAGAAACGATCCAAATATCGATTCCATTCTCAATACTTAAATCCTGCCTTATTCTCCCAACAAATGTCAAATCGTTACCATGGGCATCTAAAGCAAGAGGATAAACATTATTTTGGGGATCATCAAGCACCTTTACACCAGGTGCGGTATTAAGGACACCTCGTATCTGTTCACAAGTTGCATGTTCTTTAGTCTCAATATTCACAGACTCAGAATGAGAATTAAAGACAGGAACTCTCACAGCAGTAGCTGTTATCATTATAGTTTCATCATTAAGAATCTTTCTTGTCTCATTAACCATTTTCATCTCTTCTTTTGAATATCCGGAATCAAGAAAAGAATCTATATGTGGGAGCGCATTAAAGGCTATTGGATGTGGATAAACTTTTGCTACAGGAGATTTACCCTCCATAACAGCTCTTACCTGCTCTCTCAGCTCATTTACAGCTTTCACACCAGAGCCTGAAACAGCTTGATAAGTCGAAATAACAAGCCTTTTAATACCAAAATTTCTATAAATCGGATTTAAAGCAACAACCATCTGTATGGTTGAACAATTTGGATTAGCAATAATGCCTTTATTTTTATATTGGGCAACAGCATCAGGATTAACTTCCGGGACAACAAGGGGAATATCAGTATCCATACGCCAGGCACTGGAATTATCCACTACCACGCACCCGGCTTCTGCTGAGGCTGGTGCGAACTCCAAACTTGTAGAACCTCCGGCTGAAAAAAGTGCAATATCATATCCTTTAAATGAATTCTTTGTCATCTCCTCTACAACAAAAGTTTCATCTCTAAATTTTATTTTTTTACCGGCAGAACGGCTTGATGCAAGAAGTTTAAAATTATTAATAGGAAAACTCTGTTCTTCAAGGCAGGTCAGCATTTGAGCACCTACTGCTCCGGTCGCCCCTGCAACAATAACATTTAATTTTTTCTCAACCATTTAAGAGAACTCCTCCAAATTAATGCACCAATGGATCAATTAAATTCTTAATTTTCTATTCTTTTCTTTTATTTTTTTGCCATGGAAGTATGAAATAATTAGAATAAAAAAAAGATAAAGGGCCTGAAATAACATAGGCAGAAAAAGCAGCAAATAAAACTATCCAAGGCTCATATACAACAGTTGCCAGGATTAAAACCAACCCTACAAGCCAATTAAATTTCATTCTCTTAAAAAGAGATATCTTTTTAAAACTCTGATATTTAATTGAGCTTACCATACAAAAAGATAAAGAATACAACATTACTAAAAAAATCACTTTGTACGGATCAGGTGCAATATTAAGTCGTGAGAATAATAATACAGTAATAGCAGTCATAGCAGCTGCTGCAGGTATGGGAAGTCCCTCAAAATGATTAGAACTTTCAGGAGAATCGGCTGATGTATTAAATCTTGCAAGGCGGAGTGCCCCACATATCATAAAAAGAAAACCTGCAACCCAGCCCAGTCTTCCCATGGGTTTAAGTACCCAGAGTATCATCATCAGAGATGGTGCCATACCAAAGGTAACAAGGTCTGCCAGAGAATCATATTCTATCCCGAATCTGCTTGTGGTATTTGTTGCTCTTGCAATTTTACCGTCAAGAAGGTCAAATATACCCCCGATCAAAATAGCAATTGATGCATCTGTAAACCGTGCATCAATGGAGGCAATAATAGCATAAAACCCACAGAATACATTCATGGATGTGAAAAAATTAGGAAGTATATAAATCCCTCTTTTAAACTTTTCCCTTTCCATTCTCAGTCTCCTTCTCCTTAAAATACCCTAATATAGACGACCCGGCTTTAACTTTCTGGCCAACCTCCACTATAACTCTTGTATCACATGGTAAATAAAGATCAAGTCTTGACCCAAAACGAATCATCCCATAACGATCTCCACGTCGGATAAAAGATTTTTCCTTTACTGTCCAGACAATCCTTCGAGCTATTAATCCTGCAATCTGAACAACTTTAAAAGTATGCCCGGCATCTGTTTTGATTGTCAAAGCATTTCTTTCATTATGAACTGATGCCTTATCAAAAGATGCATTAAAAAATTTACCAGGTGTATATTTAATTTCCTCAATAATTCCATCAAACGGAACTCTGTTAACATGAACATTAAAAACATTCATAAAAATACTTATTTTAAGAGCTTCAGTATCAACATATTCATTGCCGCCCTCGCCACCAGTAACCTGCTCAACAACAATCACTTTACCGTCAGCAGGAGAAACCAGTGCTCCACTCTCTTTTGTAATAAATCTTTCCGGATCCCGAAAAAACCAGCACACAAAACAAGTCAAAAAAAGAGCTGCCCAAGCGGGGATCGCCCATTCAAAATAAAAAAACAAGCCGGTAATTACACCACTTGCAAAAATAAATACCAAACCAGGCACTGCAACTGGCAGGTAAGGTTTGGACAGTTCTATTTCTTTATTCATATCACTCACTTACAATTAAAAATTTTAGAGTCTACCCTATATTTCATGCTTTTGTCAATCTATACTTGATTTATTAATTTCAGCATCTGATTTTCTAAGATATTCCGGAACAAGAGAATCATTTTTATCATTAAGAATAGAAGGATTTTGGAATAATACTTCAGCAAGGGCAGAAGCTCTTATTTTATTTAAAAACAATGGAGCAAACTTTGCAGCTTGATTAAATGCTGACTTTTCAAATTCTCTTTTGATAATTTCCTGATAGGCAACAGCGCCTGATCCTGCAAAAAGGGTATTCTCGTTTAGCGATTCAAGCACTTCTATTGGCTTTAAAACTCTTTCTGGACTTTTTTTTAAAAGTTTACCATCTCTAAAATTATAGGTCGCCTGATAGACCTCTCCTCTTTGAGCATCCATCATCACACATACTGGCAGAGAGGAAAAAGAAAATTGCCAGGCAATGCCATCAAGGCTTGAAATGCCGGCACAAGGTTTTCCTGAAGCATAGGCAAGCCCTTTTACAGTGCTGATACCTATTCTCAATCCTGTAAAACTTCCAGGCCCCTTAGCTGCAATAAATCCATCAAGTTCATTAACTGAAACACCGACCTTATCCATGATTCTTGCAACCATATCCATAATGCGTTTGGAATGGGTTTGCTTAGTTGCCCATAACTCTTCACAAACAGGGCTCTTATCTTCAATTAAAGCTATGCTGCATTCTTTTTCAGCACTGCTTATTGCAAGTATTTTCAAATTAGCGGCCTTTATTAACTGGTCTTTATCAAGGCTATTTCAATAACTTGATCTAACTCTTTTACCGGAATGAATTCAATCTTCCTTTTTACGGTTTTAGGTACATCAAAAAGATCATTTTTATTTTTTTCCGGAATAATAACCTTCTTTACTCCTGCCCTGACAGCTCCCAGGGCCTTTTCTTTTAATCCACCGATGGGCAGCACTCTGCCGCGCAACGTTATCTCACCTGTCATGGCAACTTGGCAATCAACCAATCTGCCTGTGAATGCAGATATTATTGCTATTGCTATCCCGACACCGGCTGAAGGCCCGTCTTTTGGTATAGCACCTGCCGGCACGTGGATATGAATATCATTACTTTCCAGAGCCTTAGCGGAAATACCTAATTTTTTCATGTTACTTTTTACATATGTAAGAGCAGCTTTTGCAGATTCCTGCATTACTTCACCAATCTGACCGGTAATAACAAGCTCGCCTTTCCCGGCTACGAGTGATGCTTCAATATAAAGATGCTCGCCGCCAGCCTCAGTCCATGCAAGCCCTGTAACAAGACCTGCCTGGCTCTCTTCCTGATCAAGTTCCGGAAAATATTTTGGCTGCCCAAGATATTTTGAAAGATTCTGCTTTGTTATTGAAAACTTTCCCTTTTTACCTCCGGTAATCTTCCTTGCAATTTTTCTGCATATTGCATCAAGGTTTCTTTCCAGATTTCTTAACCCTGCTTCCTGGGTATATTCAAACAATATTGATTGCATTGCACCAGGGCTTATATTAATAGATCTTTTTAAAAGACCATTCTCTTTTTTCTTTCTAGGAAATAAATGCTTTTCCGCTATAACCTTTTTCTCCTCTACTGTGTAACCTGAAAGTCTGATTACCTCCATCCTGTCAAATAATGCTGAGGGGATTGTATCAGAGACATTGGCAGTAAGAATAAAAAGCACATTGGAAAGGTCAAAGGGCATATTAAGATAGTGATCTGAAAACTCAAAATTCTGTTCCGGGTCAAGTGCCTCAAGAAGAGCAGAAGAAGGATCTCCTCTATAATCATTCCCAAGTTTATCAATTTCATCAAGCATAAACACAGGATTATTTGTCCCACATTGCTTTAAGCCTTGAAGGATTCTTCCCGGCATCGCTCCTATATATGTACGCCTATGCCCTCTTATTTCAGCTTCATCACGGATACCCCCCAAAGAAAATCTAAAAAATTTCCGCTTCATTGCCTTGGCAATTGCCTGACCAAGAGAAGTCTTTCCAACACCCGGAGGCCCGACAAAACAGAGTATTTGCCCTTTTTTCTTTGGGTTGAGCTGACGGACACTCAAGTATTCCAGGATTCTCTCCTTTACCTTGGCAAGTCCATAATGGTTTTCATCAAGTAATTGTGCAGATTTTTCAATATCTAAAAAATCTTTAGATGATTTTGCCCAGGGTAATTCAATAATACAGTCTAAATAACTTCTAATTATAGACGCCTCTGATGAATCAGAGTGCATTTGCTCAAGTCTTTTTAACTGTTTTAATGCCTCTTTCTCATTCTTTACTGGTATTTTTGCTTTTTTAATCTTTTTCCGATATTCTTCTATTTCAACAAACCTGTCATCAGTCTCTCCAAGTTCCTTATGAATAGCTTTAATTTGCTCTCTTAAATAATAATCTCTTTGATTCCTTGATATCTCATCTTTAACCTCGGTCTGAATTTTCGCCTGAACAGCAGAAAGATCAACTTCACGCGCTAAAAAATCATTAACCTTTTTCAAACGCTCCATTGAATCGTTTATTTCAATTAACGCCTGGGAATCTGCAACCTTAAGGTTTAAATTAGATGCCACAAGATCAGCAAGTTTACCCGGGGAATCAATATAATTTAAAAGATCAACTGCATCCTGAGAAAATTCCCCTTTTAAAGCCAAAAGTTTTCCACTATTTTCTTTAACATTTCTCATTAAAGCTTCATGTTCGATATTCAGCTCTTCAATCTCTTTATCTTCTATAATTTCTATTTTTACCTCAAAAAAAGCTCGTCTTGTTGTGTATTTTAGTATTTTTGCCTTTGTAATCCCCTGGACAAGCGCCTTTACTTTTCCATCAGGCAATTTTAACATTTTCTGGACTCTGCCTACTGTACCTATTCTATATACATCTGCAGCTTTTGGATTTTCCACTGACGAATCCTTTTGAGCTGAAAGAAAAACATACCTGTCTTTCTTCATAGATTCTTCAATTGCTTTAATAGATTTTTCCCGACCTACAAACAAAGGTAAAAGCATGTCTGTAAACACTACAACATCCCTTACAGGCATCATGGAAATAGTAAGAGGAATATTATCAAAATCCCCTTCTTTTTCTATTACATCAATAAGATCATCCATATCAGTTTCAGCCATTTATATTTAATACCCCTTTCTAATCCTGTTGACAGCTATCATTTATTAAAACATCATATAATGAATATTTATTATTGTACTTCTACAATAAAACATTTTTCACCTTTTACAATGTCTCTTTTCTTTTTTTCCCAATGATTAGAATATTATTTAAAATACAGCCTGCTTAAATTGCCTGCCTAAAACATTGACATATAAAACACTTTTGTTTATTTTGAGCCATCAAGAAATAATTTTTAATAAGGAGCTTGAGGTTTAATGGAAATGTATTTAGAGCAATTACTATTATTCCTGATTTTTGCATTTGGAGCATCTTTAGGCAGCTTTTACAATGTATGTATTTATAGGATCCCTAAAAAAATATCAATTGTCACACCGGGCTCGTCTTGTCCTTTTTGTAAAAAGAAAATCCCTTTCTATTTAAATATCCCGGTTTTCAGCTATTTTGTTCTGCAAGGAAAATGCAAATACTGTAAGCACCCTTTTTCTCCAAGATATCCAATTGTTGAAGCATTAACAGGATTAATCTTACTCGCCCTGTATATAAAATTTGGTTATTCCATAACAACAATTTTCTGGTTTGTTTTTATTTCAGTATTAATTATCATTTCTTTTATTGATATTGACTATCAAATCATACCTGATATCTTTTCCTTACCCGGGATTTTTATTTTTGCCACAGCTCCTTTATTTGTACCGGAAATAAGTTTTATGGATTCTGTTTTTGGGATTATGCTCGGAGGCGGAAGTCTGTACCTTATCGCCTTGACATATTACATGCTGAAAAAAACGGAGGGCATGGGAGGCTGCGACATTAAACTTCTTGCAATGATCGGTGCAGCAATCGGATGGAAAGGTGTAATTGTTACGATTTTCATTGGCTCTCTCGCAGGAACAATCGCTGGGATTATAATAATGATCTCTTCAAAAATTATAGATATAAAACTAAAAATTCCATTTGGTCCATACCTCTCTATTGGAGCCGTCATTTATATATTCTTTGGCCAAGCTCTTATTAGGTGGTATTTTGCGACAGCGCTTTAATCTTTACGATTCCTTAACAGCCATTTCTATTAAAAACCGGCCTTTTGTTGTTTCAAAAGGTATTGCCAGGACATATTCTGCACCGTCAATATGATCAATCACATGATCCTTACCTGATATCACCTCAGAAAGTTTAATTTTCACCTTCTTACCAAGCTCAGTTATTTTTGTAGTCGCATGGCCTGCGATCATATTGCTTATTTCTCCGACAGCATCGTCAATTTCTTCATTCATTTCTGTCATTTCTTCTCCAAACATTGCAGAAACAACTCCAAGAATACTTTTTCTATAAAAAATAATAGCAACGGAAGCTGAGATGTCACCATCCATAATAAGCATGCCTGATATGTCTCCTGAAGAGATTGTGTTTTTTTTTATAAATATTGGCTCTGGTTTCACCTTAACTGCAGCTGTAGTATCAAGAATGTATAAAGCCCCTTCAATAAAGGGGTTCACCAATGACGCATCCATAACCTTCTCCTTTCTTTTCTTTCCATTTTAAGGGTTTGGCAAGGTTTTAGCAACTTTTTTACAAAAAAAATTGGGATAAACACTTGACACGCGCTCCACAACCGCGTAACGTACGTTTAATGCTTGTAAGGAGAACTAATTGGTAAGTTGAATTCAACATGAGTTTAACATGCAAACCGTAAAAAAGGAGTGATAAGATGAACAAAGGCGATCTAATTAACAAGGTTTCTGAGGTACTTAACAGCAAAAAAGAAGCTCATGCAGCAGTAGATTGCATGATTGCAGCAATTACAGAAGCTCTTTCCAACAACGATTCTGTAACTCTAGTTGGGTTTGGTACATTTAAGACTGCTGACAGAAAAGCAAGAAAGGGAAGAACCCACAGACTGGTAAAGAAATTGACATTCCTGCCAGAACCGTCCCCAAATTTGTTCCAGGAAAAGCCTTAAAAGATGCAGTAAAATAATCATTTTTCAATATTAAGCAGGCAATATACTGGATTGTAACAATAGATTGCCTGATTGTTTTTATGGTCTATGGAACTAAAAAAAATATTTATTCCTTCCGCTGGAGTTGATTTAGTATTTAATCTAAACTCACTCTCTCCTTATGCCAAATCATCAATTATTTACGACATTGATCATGATGAACAAACCGTCATAGTGGCCCAGCCTTTAAATCCCCTTACAAAAAATTTAGAATACGATGAAATGCATTTAACAACTATTATCAGAGGAGAGAAAGGCAAAATCAGAGTCGGCATCAAATGTGAACCTGTCAAAATTATAAAGAAATATAAACTTGCAGGCACTAACAGCGTAGATGTCATACAGCTCAGATATTTTCCACCTTTAATAGAAACAACTAATATACGCTCTGCATATCGATTGGCCTTAGGCAGTCATTTTTCAATAAATGGTAAAATTATTTATTTAGATCATGAATATATTACTAAAAAAGATTTTATTTTTTATGATGTTTCGTTTGCAGGCGCCGGACTTATAGCCCCTAAGAGGATCAGCTTAAAAACTAACCCGCTGATCAGAATAAAAAAACACGAAATAATTAAAATAGGGATGATTCTTCAAAAAGAAGGAAAAGATGAGCCATCAAAAATGGAGGCTGTAGCAATTATCCCAGCCAATGCTGAAATACATAGAATAAACACTGATTATTCAAAAACACATGTTTTTATAGGCATTAAATTTTTTAATATTTCCTCAGAAAAAGAGGATGCTTTAAATGCATTTATCCATGAGGCTCAAGTAGACGGACTTCAGAGATTATCTAATTTTTAGCTTTATCTATATATTTTTAATATAGGCTTGCAGCCAATTACAAATTTCTTGCTGCTCCTGGTCAAGCTCAAGTTTTAGAACCTCTTCAAGCTCTTTTGAAGCATCTTTACAATTTAACTTTGTATCGCTTTTATACCCCATCACAGCATCTTCAGTCCCAGGCGATCTAATCTTATTCATCATTCTATCAAATTCAAAATTTGAAGCCTGCAAGGAATTTAAAGGATGATTTCTTTGAATGATTCTCCGGGCAAGGGTTTTAATCCTCTCAGTACTCATTTGTTCTGCGATTTTAATCTTGCCATCTGGTGCAGCATTATGAAAATCTGTCATGTCTTTTTTTTCATGTTTATTAAAAAATCCTGTCTGGTAGAGAGCTGCATCAGGGTCAAGGTCCGGGATATACGGATATTTGAATTCTTTATGAAAAGTAACAATTTTAAAAAAATCATCACTTTTATTTGCAATCGCCTTTAGATTAGCTTCAGCTTTCTCTCTATTCTCATTTTTAATTTTCTCATAAAACCTATCTAAGGCTGGAAGGACTATTGGAAGATCACCATATCTTTTTCTTACGATCAATGGCATTGATTCTTCAGGATTTGAGACAAAACTAAGTACATTATCATTGTCAAGATTTAACCATAAATTCTGATTTGAATACTGTGTAGATTTACCAATATTAATCACTGGTGACATATATTGATTATCAAAGCCTAATTGATGAGATACCATAATCCCAAGTTTAAATGTGTGCCCTTTTATATTAATCGATTTCTCAAATTTATTAATTCTTGTCTTATCTTTTTGTTTATTGAAAAACTCCACAGAATAATTAAAAATTTCACGCTCCCTTGCAAAAATCCGGGCAAGGTTGTAAGTGGCCTCAACATCAGTCATTGCTTCATGGGCTCTTCCTGATGTTACAAGAGAATTTTGCTCACTTATCTTTTCAAGCTTAAAGCTTGGCTTCCCATTATTTTGAGGCCAGTCAATTATCTTATGGCAAAAAATATAATACAGTGTTGCAAAGGGGAATATATCCATGCGGGAACACCCTTTACTGTATTGATGAGTGTAAGGGTCAAGAAGGTTCCGATAAAATGAAAATCTTAAAAAATCATCATCAAATCTTAAAGTATTGTATCCAAGGCTGACAGTTCCGGGCTTATTGACTATTTGATGTATTCTTTTAACAGCTTCGTATTCTGGTAAGCCTTCTTTTAAATCTTCATACGTGAGCCTGTGGATAATAAAAGCTTGCGGGGAGGGGACAATATCAGGTCTTAACTGAATTTTGACTGAGTTTCGTTCAATCTCGTTAAGTTGTTTATCAGTTCTGATAGAGGCAAAAGTAAGAATCTGATCAAAAGCGGGGTTTAATCCACTTGTCTCAACATCATAAAACAAGTATGTATTCATTATTAAAAACAGAAAAAGGCAAGTATTTTATGATACTCACCTTTTACACAACAAAATATTTTAAAAAACAAATTATCTTTTTGAAAATTGATAACTTGCCCTAGCTCCTTTTTTGCCATACTTTTTACGCTCTTTCATTCTTGAATCCCGGGTAAGATACCCATAGTCTTTTAAAATACCACGGAGATCCGAATCAACAAGAAGAAGCGCTCTTGCCAGACCAAGTACAATGGCGCCGGCTTGTCCTGATATCCCTCCGCCAAGCACAGTGATTTTAACATCAAAAGCATTAGTTTTTTCAACTAATGCAAGGGGAGATGCGAGCATACTCCGTACAGTATCCTGCACAAAATATTCATCCATATTTTTATTGTTAACAATAAATTTACCATTACCAGGTCTTAGCCATACTTTAGCAATAGAACTTTTTCTTTTACCTGTTGCATAAAATATATTTGTATTTTCCATAAATACTTTTTAGTCCCTTAAATTATCTGTAAAATTTTCTATAGATCAATGGTTTCAGGCTTCTGAGCAGCGTGAGGGTGCTGATCACTTGCATAAACAAACAATTTATTATTGAGTTGTCTTCCAAGTTTATTTTTAGGAAGCATTCCTTTAACAGCCTTTTTTACAAGCTCAGTAGGTTTGCGTTCATGGAGCTCACTAGCTGTCTCTGATTTAATACTGCCAATATAACCTGAGTGTCTATAGTATTGTTTCTTATCCCATTTTTTTCCAGTGAGGCGTATTTTATCAGCATTAATAACAATCACCCAGTCTCCAGTATCAACATGGGGAGTGAATAAAGGATTATGTTTGCCCCTAATTCTTCGGGCAACTTCTGAAGCAAGTCTACCTAGGACTTTATCCTCAGCATCAATAACGCACCATTTCTCTTTGTTGTCCGATCTCTTTGCACTATATGTAAATTTGTTCAATTTTCTAACGCTCCTGTTCAAATCAAAAAAAATAATTCGATATTATTATTATATTTTCTCCAGTATGTCAAGAAAATTCTACAATTCAATCTTTTTACTCTCTTTCATTTCTTTTTTTGCAAGTCTAATTTTTTCTTTTTCTTTTCCTCTGTCCACCTGACTTGAAGTAGTACATGATACTTCTGCATTCAACACACCGCCATTTTCAACAATCAAATCTTTACATTCTACTTTACCGGAACAACTTCCTGTGGATAGTATTATCAATTCTTTAGAAGCAATTACATCACCATTAAATTTTCCACCAACAGTCATGCTTGATACAATGGCTGAACTGGAGTCCACTTCTCCATCCTCTGCAATTACAATGACATCTCCTTTAATTTCCCCATTTACCTTACCCTTTATTATTAATTTCCCAGTACTGGAAATAGAACCTTCGATTGTAAGCTCTTTATCAATTATTGAAAGGTTTGTCTTATTCATCTTTATCTCTCCCCTTGCTTTACAGTCTCTTAAAAAATCAAATTAAAAATCTATGAATAACTTACCAACTTCTTTATCATTTAAGCTTGTAACAATATAATAATGCTTATTCTGTTTATTAATTGAATATTTCCTCATTAAAACATTCTTAGCCGTATCAACAAGATAACCTCTATCCTCACCAGTGTTATTCCTACGGTTACCAACAAAGCCTTTAAAGTTCACAACATACTCAGAGGGGTCAATATTACCGGAAATTAGATCTAGGATAACTAACTTGTCTCCTCTTTTAAGTTTAACATGACTGTAATTGTCTACAATACGTATACGCCCGTTAACCTTAAGTTTATACTTAAGCTCTGCTGTTTTTTTAGAATCTGAAACCGACAGCTTGCTTGTTTCTACAACATCTTTGGGATGGAAATCAAGAAAAATACTACCGCATGCATAGCAATCTTTCTTTGCAATAATTCTTGTCTCTTCATTAATCACAAATTTCTTTTTCATGTCGTTATAATCGCTGCCAACTCCTATGATATCAACACTTAATCCTCTTTTATAATTTGCCACAATATCCAGAACCTCGACTATATCACCCCTATTGATCTTTAAACGCTGCATTGTACCCACCACCACTGGTACAGAATCATTTACTGAAATTATTATATATTGAAGTTCAGGTTTTTTTAAATCAATCCCAGGGGTTTCAGGAATCACGCCCATCAAATTCATAAATCCGTTAATGGCATAAATATGTTGTTTCACTTTTTGTTCTAAAGGAAGAGTTTTGGCTGATTCAACACCAAAAGCGGGTATTTTGCATTGATATAAAGCATAATATGTGGCAGACCCTCTTTGTTCTTTATGTTTTGTATCAGATTGAGCTGTCCCATGATTATTAAAATGAAAAAAATACTCGCTGTTAGTGATATGTTTATTCACTTCTTTAATTACATTGTTGGCCATTGCTTCAAGATCTATTTTTATGCCAAGTTTTTTATCTTCGAAAAAAGCAGTATCAGCAATTATAGACTGACCAAATCTTTTGGGATTACGCATTGGTCCTTCCCATTTTTCAGAGAAAATGCCTGATCCTTCATGTAAGTTTAATAAACAATCACTTTCCTGAATAAGTTTTTTTAGGACTTTCACAACCTTTGTTTCATAATTTCCAGCATCAGCACCTGAGAACTTTCTGTTCATATCCTCATTAATTTTTCTTTCGCGTTTTAGAATTGAAGGAAAATTAGCTCTGGGTACGACAATAAGATTCCCTTTTTTTAAAGAAATATCAGCATATCGATCTGCGGCAAGAAACCCGGCTACCTCGTCTCCTTGTATTCCACCTATGATCATAAGCGTCTTCCCGGGGTCTGTACCATTTACTTTATATACATAAAGTTCATTGTCCTCACCTTCAAAAAAAACAGTAAAACTCCGTTTTTGAGCAAAGGCACAAAGGCTTGCAATGGACACAAGGTAGAATACACAAAGACAAATAAATATCTTATACCTTACTTTTTTTTTCATAATTAAGTCATTTGTTTATAGATATATTTATTTCTTCATTTAAAATCAATGTATTCTCCTTTCCAAACACCAGAACCACTGCTTTAGTATATAATTCAGGATTAGGAATGTTTCTAATTCTAAA
The DNA here is from genome assembly GCA_021107575.1 of Desulfobacteraceae bacterium. Classification (GTDB taxonomy): domain Bacteria; phylum Desulfobacterota; class Desulfobacteria; order Desulfobacterales; family Desulfobacteraceae; genus JAIOSM01. The sequence goes on from JAIOSM010000502.1 coordinate 28,846, forward strand.
CTTCACGGGTTTAAAATGAGCTATGGAAAAATACTGTCCTCTGCGCGGTACAGTAGGGATATTGTTTTCCAACGGAACTGTCGGTACAACCCATTGATTTATCCCAGACCCTTCCTCATAAGATAAAACAACAAATACACGGCCTGAAATATCCCCTAGTTCGCTTGTAACATTTAATACTCTGAACCCTACAAGAAGATCTTTGCTTAACTCATCTTTTACTATCACAAACCTTTCAATTCCAACTTTCTTAACATTATCAGGTTGAGATTCAGCGGCCGGAGCAATTAATTCAGTAGAGCTCGCCTCCGGGAGCTCCGGAGCAACTGGCTTTGAAAATTTTTGAGGTATTGCTGCGAGGGCTCGTTTGGGAACCGATTTTGGTCGCTTTTTCGCAATTTTAGCAACCTTACTTTCAATTGTTTTTTTTACATCAGTTTTTACGCCTCCCTCCTGGTCAATCTTAGATTTTGACTCAGTAAGTGTATCCTCTGATATTACAAGTTTAGCCATGAGATATTCTTTTTCATTGACCAAATCTTTTGTTTTCTTTTCAGCTATGTTTAAACCCTCGCGCAGACTAAGACTTTCGGCTTTATAATTGGAATATAAGTTATAAAAAGGAATTGTTGTAGCTAACAAAACCAAACTTAAAATAAATAAAAATAAAACAAACTTTTTAATCCAGTCTGCAGATTTCATTTTTCCAAAATCATCAACTACTATCAATCTTGTTCCACTTTTTCGTTTAATACGGACCGGGTTTGAATATGATTCTATTTCTTTTTCCAGCTCTCGCGATATATCTTCCATTCCTTATCCTTATTATTCTCACTAATAAATATTAATGTTTTTATGCCTGTTGCGCTAAATCCACTGGATTGATAATCCTGTAAAAAACTAACTACTATATTATTTTTATTATTTTTCACTTTAAAGTTACTTGCAGTAACTTTTATATAATCATATCTTTTTGCAAGGTCTCTTTTTCTTTGTACCCACTCTTTTTTATCCAATCCGTCTGAAAAAAAATCCTTTGCATAATATAAAGCATACTTATCCATATCTTTACTGTTCCAGGCTTTGAGCCAGTCTTTTGTGATATCTCTAATATCTGGCCCTTGTTCTACTCCCTGAACAAGACTATTTGCAGCAACTACCAAGGGTGAATAGCTTTTATTTAACTTTTTATCATAATATTGATATGCATCTCCTATTATCTTATAGCTGTTATTCTTTTTTGCTACAAATAACTTTCTTACGCCAAAATCAATATTCTGCTTTAGAAGTTGAAGCCCCATATTAAAAATAATTACATATATCTCTTTGTGCTTATATATTCCTTCATTCTTTATAGTAATAGTAAAAGCCTCTATATCTTTTGCAGTTTTACTCCGAATGCCAAACCACTCTTTCCACCATAATATTTCAGGGAGATAAGAACTATCGTATAGATGCAAGTAGTCATGATAGCTGCCCTTATTTATGGCGTTACCCCAGTTTTCAAACCATTTACGTATCATTGTACTCTCTAAAGAGAGTTGGTCTCTAACAGTCGTGGCCAGAGTATCAACAATTATAACAGGAGTCTTATTTATGGCAATGTATTCAGACAACTTCATTATATTATCATTTTCCATTGCTACGCATCCATTGGAATCCATGGCCTTTAATACTTTGTTGGTGCCATGGAGCCAAATATTGCTGCCATTTCTGCTGGCAACTCTGTCCATAAAGTTAGGATAATCAGTTGTAAATGCGTTTTTTCCATAAATAGGGGAAAGATCCTTGTCCTCATATTTGCCTTTAATAAAATAGACTCCTTCCGGAGTCTTCTTATCACCGGATTTCATCTTAATACCGGGAGCTTCGCCTGTGGAGCAAGAGAACTGAAACCTTTTTATAATTGTATCGCCCACAGAAGAATAAAGAAAAACCTGCTGGCTGCTCTTTTCAACCAAAACAGCATTACTATTTTCAGGTAAAAGAATTAAAGAATCGGGGATTTTTTCTATAGTATTTGCAAACGTTTTAATATTAAGACAAAAAAAAATAATTAATATTAAAATAATTTTGTATTTATGCTGCACTTAACATCCTTTCCTCAGTTTTATAGTAACTTACACTGTTTTATTGAAAATTTAACTCTCAAGAGTTTTCAAATGTTCATATGTTTTTACAGGAACTTTTCTTCCGCTTGAAGTTCGAATTACCATCCCAATTTTTAACAAATATGGCTCAACAACATCCACTAATGTATCAGTCTCTTCCTGAAGCGTTGCCGAAATAGCTTCAATCCCGACAGGGCCGCCTTTATAAAATTCAATAATAGTTCTTAAATAATTTCTATCCAGCACAGTAAGACCTGCCCTGTCAATGCCTTCAAGGGCAAGAGCAGCATCAACAATAGCTTGTGTAATTTTACCATCAAATTTTACCTGGGAATAATCCCTCACACGTTTTAAAAGTCTGTTTGCAATCCTTGGTGTACCCCGGGATCTTTTTGCAAGTTCTTTTGCTCCTTTATCATCAATTTCAACCTTGAGAATCAATGCAGATCGTTTAACAATGATAATAAGCTCTTGTACAGAATAAAAATCCAGCGTTCTAAAAATACCAAATCTATCCCGCAGCGGAGATGAAAGCAATCCAACTCTGGTTGTAGCGCCTATCAGGACAAACTGTTTCAGCTTATATCTGTAACTTCTGGCATGAATACCCTTATCAAAAACAAAATCCACTGCATAATCTTCCATTGCTGAATATAGAAATTCTTCAACAATTTTGGGCATTCTGTGGATTTCATCAATAAAAAAAATATCTCCATCTCCTAAACTTGTAAGCATTCCAATAAGGTCTCCGCCTTTTTCCAAAGCAGGCCCGGAAGTGATTGTTAATCCTTTGTCTATCTCGTTGGCAATAATATGTGAGATTGTGGTTTTCCCAAGCCCTGGAGGGCCGTGCAATAAGATATGCTCTAACGGCTCATTTCTCATATTTGCAGCTTTAATGGCAATTGTTAAAGTTTCAACGGTATCTTTTTGCCCGACATATTCTTTAAAACTTTCCGGGCGCAAAGATACAATTTCTGACTCTCTGTCCTGGGGTAGTTGTTTTGCAGAAGATATATTATTGTTATTCTGATCAGAAGAAAATGAAATAATACCATCATCCATGGTTTAAACCTCTTTTGAAAACATCATCAAAAAGCTGCTCTGCAGTTGATATTCTGTCGTTCTTCTTTAAAGCTTCCGCTATCAATATTTTTGCATCTCTGTCAGAATATCCCAACTGTTTAACTAAAACATTTATAACCTGATCTTCAACATTCTTTAATAAATTATTGGATTGCTTATCAGAATTGCCTTCCACAGCCATTATGTCTGATGAAATAAATCTCCCAACTTTTCCATTAAG